>NZ_JBJGZY010000007.1:0-126859 GCF_054050755.1 Modestobacter sp. SYSU DS0511 | reverse complement strand
CCCCCCCCCCCCCCCCCCCCCCCCCCCCCCCCCCCCCCCCCCCCCCCCCCCCCCCCCCCCCCCCCCCCCCCCCCCCCCCCCCCCCCCCACGACTGTCGGCAGCAGTGGTTCAGGCGGTGACGGTGCCGTCGGCGGTGACCGTCAGGCGCCCGGCCGCCACGGCCGCCTGCAGGGCAGCGTCGAGCGGCGGGTGGGCCGCCGGGGTGAGTCGGCGGTGCCCGAAGACCTCCGCGGTGCGGATCCGCAGCTCGTCGACGGCCAGGCTCCCGGCGGCGCGGGTGAGGGCGACCATCGCGTTGCCGACCTCACGCGGGGCGATCTGCTCCAGCGGCCGCTCGGCGGCAGTGGCCTGCCGGCGGAACCAGGTCCACTCGGCCGGGTCGGTGCCCTTGGGCCACAGGTGCTCGCCCTGCAGCGCGCTGGGTGGCAGCAGGTCCATCAGGGCGTCCCGGCGGGCGGCGCCCACCCGGGTGAGGCCGAAGGCGCCGGCGGTCAGCCGGGCCAGCCGGTCGCGGTGCACCGGCCCCTCGGCCTTGATGCCGGCGTTGAGCACCCGCCGCACGACCCGCTGGACCGCCGGGTCACCCAGCTGGTCGAGCTGCTTCCTGTCCCCGGCCGGCTTGGGCGCCCAGGCGATGAACGGCAGCTCCTCGTCCAGCGGTGCGGCCGGCTCCGCCGACCGGGTGCTCGCCGACCGGGTGTTCGCCGGCCGGGTACCCGCCGCAGTGGCAGCGGCCGGCGTCCCGGCCGCGGTGTCGACCACGGGTTCCGCGACCGCGACGACGGGCTGGGCGGCGTTCCCCGGGGCGGTGGTCTCGGGGGCGGTGGTCTCGGGGGCGGTGGTCTCGGGGGCGGTGGTCGGCTGCGCCACGCGCGCCACCGGGCGGATCGGGATCACGTCGGCCAGCGGGCCCTCGTGCTCGGCAGTCCCGGTCCGGGTCTCGGTCCGGGTCTCGGTCCCGGTCCCGGTCTCGGCGGTGGTCGCGGCGTCCTCGACCGGTCGGGACTCCAGAGCCGGCGCGGCCACCGCAGCCGGGGGCTCCGCCGGGACGGCGGAGCGGGGCAGGGGAGTGGCGTCGACCGCGGCGACCAGCCGGTCGACGACGGCACCGGCGTCGACCAGCCACGTCGGCAGCCACACTCGTTCGACCGCGGGCCAGCCGAGCAGGCCGGAGAGCACCTCCACCGGCAGCCCGTCCCGGTCACCGACCGTCCTCCGGCGCGCCCACGCCGGCCCGTCCAGCAGCACCGCCAGCACCGGGGCATCCGGGGCGGCCGCGCGGGCGACGGTCAGGTCGACCCGGAAGTCCGACAGCCCGACGTCGGTGCGCACCACCAGCCCCCGCTCGCGCAGCGCGGCGGCGATCTCGTCGCGGTGCCGGTCCGGCGCCCCGGCCGGGCGGGCGCCGCGCGGCAGCGCATCGGTGCCCAGCGCCGCCAGGTCCAGGTAGGCGCGCAGGTGCTGCACGCCCAGCGAGGCCGTCTGCTCGGCGCGCAGCTGCTCCGGGGCGAAGGAGGTGAAGACGACGACCTGGTGGCGGGCCCGGGTGACGGCCACGTTGAGCCGCCGCTCGCCTCCGGCACGGTTCAGCGGGCCGAAGTTCAGCGGCAGGTTCCCGCGCTCGTCCGGGCTGAAGCCGGTGGAGAAGAAGACGACGTCGCGCTCGTCGCCCTGCACGTTCTCCAGGTTCTTCACGAACAGGCCCTCGCCGTCGGTGCGGTCGAGGGCATCGACCACCCGCTGGTCGCCGCTGTCGCGCAGCTGCGCCTCGATCAGCGACCGCTGCGGCGCGTTGAAGGTGACCACCCCGATCGAGGGCACCGCGGGCGCGGCCACCTCGAACCGGCGCAGCACCTCGGCGACCACGGCCGCCGCCTCCACCGGGTTGGTCCGCAGCAGCTTCCCGCCCCCGGTGCGGTGGAAGGTGCCCTCGACCCGCACCAACGACACCCCACGGCCCCCGGGGCCCGAGGACGCGCGCCCGTGCGCCGGGGCCGGGAAGGTGGCCAGCCGGTTGTCGTAGTACTGGGCGTTGCTGAAGGCGATCAGCGTCTCGTCCTGGCTGCGGTAGTGCCAGGACAGCCACTGCCGCGGCACCCGGGCCTGCAGGCACTCCGAGAGGATCGACTCCTCGTCGGCAACGGTGTCCTCGGCCGGCTCGTCGTCGGCTGCGGACGGCTCACCGAACGTCGCCGGCGGCAGCTGCTTGCTGTCCCCGACGACGACCGCGGCGCGGGCCCGGCCCAGCGCGCCGATGGCGTCGGCGACCCGGATCTGCGAGGCCTCGTCGAAGACGACCAGGTCGAAGAGGTCGGCGTCGGCGGGGAAGAAGCGGGCCACCGAGTCCGGGCTGACCAGCACGCAGGGCAGCACGGAGGTGATCAGGTCGCCGTGCGCGGCCAGCAGGCCCCGCACGCCCAGCCCCCGGCGCTGCTTGGCCAGCTCCCGCTGCAGCGCGCCCACCCGGCTGTCCCCGGTCGCCGGGTCGAACGGGCGGGCGGCCAGCACCCCGGCGGGCAGGGCGCAGGTCAGGTGCGACCGGACCGCCCGGGACGCCGCGGCGAACCGGGTGATCGTCGCCTCGTGCCGGCCGGCGTCGAAGGCGCTCAGCCCGGTGGCGTCCCGGCGCTCGGCCAGCGAGGCCTCGGCCAGCCCGCGGTCGAAGGCGCGCACCGCGTCCTCGGCGGGCAGCTCACCGTGCACCAGCAGCCGGCGGGCCTCGGTGAGCCCGGTCAGCCGCAGCGGCTCCAGGGTGTCCAGCAGGCTCACCCAGCGTCGCAGTGACATCGGGTGGATGTACTCCACGCCCCGCTCGGGGCGGGTCATCGTCCAGTGCAGCACCAGCCCCTGCCCGCCGCTCCACGCCGCGAGCTGCGCCGAGGAGCTGCCGCAGGCGGTCAGCAGCGCGGTCACCGCGTCGCGCAGCCGGAGCACCAGGCGCGCGGCGGCGGGGTCGGAGGCGGGCCCCGCGGCCAGGAGCCGGCGCACCGCGCCGGCCAGCCCCGCGGAACCGTCGGCCGTCGCCGCGGCCCGCCGCAGCCAGCGGGCCTCGGCCGCCAGCAGGGTGCGCCCGGCGTCGGTGAAGGGGTTCCAGCCGGCGGGCACCTGCAGCCCCGGGACGGCGGTCGCGCGCGCCGCCAGGGCCTGCACGGCCGACTGCACGGTGCGCAGCGACGCGGTCAGCTCCGGCACGTCCTTGGTCCGCACCGTCGCGCCGTCGACCAGCACACCAGCGAACCGGGCGCGCACCTCGGCGAGCTTGCCGCGCCGGCCCAGGAAGGAGCCGGCGGCCGCCTCCTGCGCCTGCACGAAGAGCTCACCCAGCGGCAGGCCGAGCGCATCGGGGGTGACGACGTCGAAGGCGGGGCAACCGGCCTCGGCCAGCGCCTCCACGTCGGCGAGCAGGTCGTCGAGCGCGGCCGCCCAGCGGGGGCCGCGCACCTGGTCGAGCACGTCGAGGCCCAGCGGCGGCCCGGCCAGCAGGTGCGCCAGGTCGTCCAGGTCCTCCGGCGTGCGGACCGCCCGCAGCACGGCGGCCAGGGCGCCCTCGCCGGGCAGCTCACGGATGGCGCTGTCGACGGCGACCGCCGCCCGCTGCACCGCCTCGATGTCGATGTCGATGGTGTCCAGGAAGGCCCACGCGTGGCCCGCCGAGGGGCGGGCCAGGTCGGCGATGTCCGGCAGCAGCGCCAGCGCCCGGCGCACCGCGGTGACCGTCTCGGCGTCCGCCTGGCCGGCGAAGGCCGGGGGCACCGGCAGCGGCGGGACCGCGTCCCCGGCGGCCAGCACCGCCGTGCGGGCCGAGTAGTACGACAGCCCGGCCGGGTTCGGGGCGTGCAGGCGCTCGGCGTAGCGGTCCAGGCTCCGGCGGGCCGAGCGCAGGTCCTCCGCGTCGGCGGCCAGACCCTGCTCGTCGACCTCGACCGCGGAGTCCAGCGCCGCCCGGATCTGCGCCCGGACGCCGGCCGGCCGGCTGCCCTTGTCGTGCAGGTCCAGCGCGAACGGGCCCATGCCGACGGCGTCCAGCCGCCGGGCCACGACGTCGAGCGCGGCGCGCTTCTCGGCGACGAACAGCACCCGCTTGCCCTCGGCGACCGCCCGGGTGAGCAAGTTGGTGATCGTCTGCGACTTGCCGGTGCCGGGCGGGCCCTCCAGCACGAAGGTGCGCCCGGCGACCGCCTCGGCGACCGCGCGCAGCTGCGAGGCGTCGGCGGGCAGCGGGCAGCCGGCGGCCAGCTCGTCCAGGTCGACCGTGCCAGCGGTGTCCGGCGCCGGGTCGGTGAACGGCGCGTTCGGGTCGCGGACCAGGTGGGCGACCAGGGGGTTGCGGGCGAGGTCGGCCCAGTGCTGGTCGAGGTCCTGCCAGAGCCGGTGCTTGGCGAACTGGAGCACCGCGAGGTCGGCCGTCGGCTCGACCCGCCAGGGCAGGCCGCGCTCGGCCAGCGCCTCGCGCACGGCCTGCACGGCAGCGCCCAGCCGCACGCCGTCGGCCGCCTCGGCCAGGCCGGGCACGGTCAGCCCGTGCAGCCGGCGCAGCTTCTCCAGCAGACACCAGTTCGGGGTGGCGGCACCGGCCTCGTCGGCGGTCAGCCGGTAGGCGCCGGTGTGCGAGGCCGGGCTCAGCAGCACCGGCAGCAGCACCAGCGGGGAACGCAGCGGGCGGCCGTCGGCCTCCCAGACCAGGCTGCCCAGCGCGAGGTACAGGTTGTTCGCCCCGGTCTCCTCGACCACGGTGCGGGCCCGGTGTGCCAGGCCGCGCAGCCGGGAGAGGTACCCGGCCTCGGGCACGTCGGCGTGCACGGCGCGGCGCTCGGCCAGGGTCTCGGTGAGCAGCTCGGCCGGCAGCTCGCGCGCCGACCGCACCCCGCGCTCGCGCTGCACCTCGGAGAGGGCGTCGCCCGGCAGCAGGGTGAGCGTGGTGCCGCCGGTGAGCAGCTCCTCCAGCAGGGGCAGCACGTCGTGCGGCACGGTCAGCGGCACGCCGGCGCGCTCGCCGTAGGAGATGAGCCGGTTGCGCGGGCTCAGGTCCAGCAGGGCGTTCTTCCACTGCTGGACGCGCGCGGGCACCTCCGGGCGGGCGTCGGGTGCCGACGGCGCCGGCTCCGATCCGGCGACGGCCTCGACGGCTGCCTCGGCGGCACCCGCGGCGGCCCGGTGCTCCAGCACGACGTCGCCGGCGGTGTGCACCGGCAGCGCCCGCACGCCCTCGCGCCGGGCGCGGACGACGTCGGTGACCCCCAGCAGCCGGCCGAGGTCGCCGGTGAGCCAGGCGGCGTAGGCCGGGCGGTGCAGGTCGGCGACGTTGCTCCCACCGGCGGCCAGCAGCGTCGTCTCCACCAGCCGGATCACGCCGAGGTCGACCAGGTCCACCAGTCCGGCCACGTCGGTGGTGGCCGCGGTCTCGGTGCTGCGCTCCTCGCGCCAGTAGCCGCAGAAGGCGTGGCCGTCGGCCACCCAGACCAGCGGCCGGACGCCGGCGCGCTCGCAGGCCGCGGCGAGGGTGAGCGTGGTGTCCAGGCTGGTGCCGACGCCGCCGTCGAGCACCTCGTCCGGGGTGCGCACCACCTGGCCGACCTCGGTCCAGCTCACCGGCGGCAGGGTGGGCCGCACGCTGCGCCGGCGCATCGCCCACACCAGCGCGTCGACCACCTCGTCGACCCGCTCCGGGCCCTCGTCGTAGCCGGAGAGCGCGCGGCTGCCGGTGCCCTCCTCCAGCAGGTCGCAGGCGTCGTCGAGCAGCCGGCCGACCGCCGGGTCGTGCGGCAGCACGTGCGCGGCCAGCAGCTCCAGCGCCAGCGGCGATGGGGTGGCAAGCCACTGGCCCGGGGCCAGCACGTGCACCGGGATGCGGCGGGACGCCAACGTGCGGTCGCCGGCGGTCAGCTCGACGCGGACCCAGCCGGACCGGCGCTCGGGCACCTGCAGCAGAGCCCCGGCGTCCAGGGCGAGCCCGACGTCACCGACGACCGTGGTGCGCCCGGCCTCCAGGTCGACGAGCCGCTCGACCGGGGGGCCGACCGGCCCGACGTCATCGGCCACCGACAGCCGCACGGTCGCGCCGCGGACGGTGGTGGTGGCGCTGTGCACCGCCAGCCGCGAGACGACCGGCACCTCGTTGTACGCCAGTGCGTGGCTGAGCACCGGGGTGGCGGTGAGCTCGAGGGAGACCGGCTGCTCGGTGGGCGGCGGAACGGGCCCCTCGGCCTCGTGGTGCAGGTCGGCGACGTTCCCCATGGGGTCTGTCTACCGGTTCGGACGGACCGGTCCGGCGCACCCGGCCGACAGGTGGTGCGGGTGTGGCGACAGGTGTCTGGTGGGGACGGATGGCACCCGTGTCAGAGCAGGGCGAGCTGGCTGCAGGCGGGGCAGAGCGAGTCGCAGACCTCGGGCTGCGGAGGCCAGGGCACCTCCTCGTCCCGGGCGACGTAGACACCGCACAGCGCGGTGCGGCCGCGGGCGCCGCTGAGCCCCAGGGTCGCGTGGGCGGGGCCGATGAGGCGGGCCTGCTGGCCGGCCGGGTCCGACATGGACCCGACCATCATCACGGCGCGCGCCGTGCGGTAGGTGAATCCCATGCCGGCCACCATGTGAGACGGCGACGCCGTTCCGCCGACCAACACGCGGACGGTCGGGGGCGGGCCGTCCCAACCACCCCACGCGCCTCACCGGAACGGTCCCGGACGCACCACCGCCGCCGGCCCGGTCCGGGCCGACGGCGGTGGGGACGTGGTCCGAGGTGCTGATCAGGCGGCGAAACCGGCCCGGTCGACCTTGCGGTGGAAGCGCTCGCCGAGCTTGCCGCCCAGGATCGCGCCGACCAGCGTGACCACCAGGACGGCGACCAGGGCGATGATTCCGGCGGTGGTGGCGGTGCCCTCGTCGACGGGGATGCGCGGCAGGTTCAGCTGGGACAGCACGTTGTACTGCGAGCCGAGCACCGCGCCGGCGACCGCGAGCGCGATGACCACGAGCAGCCCGACGACCCAGACGGCGATGCCCTGCCGGATGCCGTCGAAGCGCGCCATCCGGCCGGCCACGTAGCCGCCGGCGAGGTAGGCCAGGAACAGCACCACCAGCAGCGCGATGCCCCCGCCGATGCCCACGGTGCCGGGCTGGTCGGTGGCCTCGGCGACGTCGAGGTCCTCGGTGAGACCGAGGGCGACGCCGGCGGCGGAGACGAGCGCGATCAGCAGCACGGCCAGGCCGTTGGCCGACAGCCAGCCGAAGAAGGCCGCGCCCCACTTGATCCCGCCGAAGCGGGCGTGCTGGGCGTCGACCGCGTCGCGGGCGGTGCCCCGCGTGGCGCGGGCGCCTGCGGCGGAGTTGTTGCGGAACTCCGTGTCCCGGGCGCTGGTGGCGGCGCCGCTGGGATCGGGGGACGAGTTGGTGGCCATGGGATCTCCCGGAGGGGTCGGTGGCTGGAGGGATACCCCGGTCGGCGGGCGTGCACCCGCCGACCGGGGGTGGATCAGCGGGTGCCGCGGCCCTCGGTGCGGCCGTCGGTGTCGGCCTCGATCTGCTCCTTGCGCACCGAGTCGCTGACCGTCTCCTCGCCGGTGACGGTCTCCGTGTCCAGCCGGACGCGCTCGACCGGGACGGCCTCCTTGGCGACCACGGGACGCTCGGCGTGCAGCACGACCTCGTGCTCCTCCTCGGAGATCGCCGGGCCGTCGAGGGCGGCCTCGCGGTTGGCGTCGGTGATCGGCTCGCGCTCGAGCCGGACCTCCTCGTGGGAGACCGGCACGGTGGTGGTCACGTTCTCGGTGACGACGTACTTGCGCAGCCGGGCCTTGCCGGCCTCGACCTGCTGGGTGCCGACCCGGAGCTGCTCCTCCGAGCGGGTCATGGCGTCGTCGGTGGTCGGGCCGGAGGTGTCGTGCCCGGTGGTGCCGTGCCGGTTGGTGTCGTGCCGGTTGGTGTCGTCGAAGCCCGCGGTGCGCCCGGCGTTGGCGTCCGCGCGGCCGGCGGTGGTGTCGGTGTACCCGGCGGTGGTGTCGGTGCCGGTGCCGGTGCCCACGCCGTAGTAGCGGTAGAGTTCGGCCTCCTCGTCGGGGCTGAGGTGCCCGGAGTCGGCGTCCATCCGCGGCGCGTCCTTGACCTTGGCCTTCTGGTAGGGCACGCGCAGGGCGCCGTCGGCGAGCTGGGCATCGGCCAGCGGGACGAAGGTCTCCGAGGTGCCGAACAGGCCGGTGCTCACGGTGGCCCACTCGGGGCGGCCGGTCTGGTCGTCCAGGTAGACCTGGCCGACCTTGCCGAGCTTGTCGCCGTCGGCGTCCACGGCGGTGGTGCCGATGACGGTCTGGATGTCCTGCTCGGTGATCACGAGGTGCTCCTCAGCAAAGGGGGTGGATGGGCCCGGGCGGCCTCGCGCCGTGCGCGCCGGTCGGCCTGGCGGACCTCAGGTAGCCCGGCGGTTTACGCCGTAAACGGCCCGGGGCGTCTCGGGGCGTACCGGAGCGCGGCGGTCACGCTCCGGCATCACCTCGTGCCTGGACGCGCAGCGGCGCCGCCCCGGAGGAACCGGGACGGCGCCGCTGTCGGGACCTCGGGTCAGTGCGGGAGCGCGACCTCGCGCTGCGCCCGGCCGGCGTCGGCCTGACCGGGGCCCGCGTTGGTGGCCGAGACGGGCTCCTCGTCGTCGTGCGGGTCGAGCATGGTCGCCTCGTCGAAGGGCCGCTGCCCGGCCAGCACCGCGTCGAGCTGCTCGCGGTCCAGCTCCCGGGTCCAGGTGGCGACGAGGACGGCGGCGACCGCGTTGCCGGCGAAGTTGGTCAGCGCGCGGGCCTCGGACATGAACCGGTCGATGCCGACGATGAAGCCGACGCCGTCCAGCAGCTCCGGCTTGTGCGCCGCCAGCCCGCCGGCCAGCGTGGCCAGGCCCGCACCGGTGACCCCGGCCGCGCCCTTGGAGGCGATGATCATGAAGACCAGCAGGCCGATCTGCTCGCCCACCGACAGCGGGTCGCCCAGCGCCTCGGCGATGAACAGCGAGGCCATGGTCAGGTAGATCGCCGTGCCGTCGAGGTTGAAGGAGTACCCGGTCGGTACCACGATCCCGGCCACCGGCTTGCTGACCCCGGCGTGCTCCATCTTCGCGATCAGCCGCGGCAGCGCCGTCTCCGAGGAGGAGGTGGAGACGATCAGCAGGAACTCCCGGCCCAGGTACCGCAGCAGCGCGAACAGGTTCACCCCGGCGACCACCCGCAGCAGCAGCCCCAGGACGACGACCACGAACAGCAGGCAGGTGGCGTAGAAGCCGAGCATGATCACCGCGAGGCTCTTCAACGCGTCGATGCCGGTCTCGCCGACGACCGCCGCGATCGCCCCGAACGCGCCGATCGGCGCCACCCACATGATCATCGCGAGCACCCGGAAGACCAGCTTCTGGAAGTGCCCGATGCCGCGCAGCACCGGCTCCCCCGAGCGGCCCATCGCCTGGATGGCGAAGCCGACGAGCAGCGCGACGAGCAGCGCCTGCAGCACCGAGCCGTCGGTGAGCGCCGAGACCAGCGTCTCCGGGATCAGGTTCAGCAGGAAGTCGACCGTGCCGCCGCTCTGCTCCGCCTCCCGGGCCAGGTCGCGGCCCGCGCCGCGCAGGTCCTCGCTCAGCTGCAGGCCGTTGCCCGGGTGCAGCAGGTTGCCCACCACCAGGCCGATGGCCAGCGCCACGGTGGACATCAGCAGGAAGTAGCCCAGCGCCAGCCCGCCGACCCGGCCCACCTTGGCCGCCTGCCGGATCGAGCCGATGCCGAGCACGATCGTGCAGAAGATGACCGGCGCGATCAGCATCCGGATCAGCCCGACGAACGCCGTGCCGAGCCACTTGAGGTCCTGGGCAAACTCGGGAAAGACGAAGCCGACGGCGATGCCGAGGACGACCGCGGCGATCACCGCCAGGTAGAGCCAGTGCGTGCGGTCGCGCCGCTTCGCCGGCGCCGGTGGGGTGTCGGTGCTCGAGGCCATGACTGCTCCTGTGGAGTCGGCCGGGAGGAGCCGTGCGGCTCCGGGTGGTCGCCCCGCACCCTGCGGCACGCCGTGACCCGGGTCACGCATTCGTTCATTTCGTTCACCGGCCGCCGCCGGCCCCGGATCGGTGGGGACACTGCAGCGGTGCGCACCCGCCCGACCCGCCGGCGCCGGCGGGAGCCTGGCCTCGCCCGCCGGCTGCTGCTCCTGCAGGCACTGGTCGTCGCAGTCGTGGTGCTGACCTCCGCGGTCGTCGCCTGGCTCGATGCCCGCGAGTCGGTGGTGCACGAGGCGGAGGCCCGGACCACGGCGGTGGTGGAGAGCCTGAGCTCCTCACCGTCCGTGCTCGACGCCGTGCGCGGCCCCGACCCGACCGCCCGGCTGCAGCCCTACGTCGAGCAGGTGCGCACCGAGGCGGGCCTGGGCTTCATCACCGTGCTCGCGCCCGACCGCACCCGGTACACCCACCCCGACCCGGCGCAGATCGGCCGGCCGTTCCTGGGCACGCTCGCACCCGCCCTGGCCGGCGACACGTTCACCGAGACCTACACCGGCACACTGGGCCCCTCGGTGCGGGCCACCGGCCCGGTGCTCGACGAGCAGGGCCGGGTGGTCGCCCTGGTGTCGGCGGGGATCACGGTGGACCGGATCGGCGCAGACCTGACCGCGGCCCTGCCCGGCGTCGTGGGGACGGCGGCCGCGGCGCTCGCCGTCGGGGCGGCCGGCAGCTGGGCGCTGAGCCGGCGGCTGCGGCGGCAGACCCACGACCTGTCCGCCCGGGAGATCGGCCGGGCGCTGGAGTACCACGAGGCGGTGCTGCACGCGGTGCGTGAAGGGCTGGTCCTGGTCGGCGGAGACCGGCGGGTCCAGCTGGTCAACGACGAGGCGCGACGCCTGCTCCAGCTCGACGACGACCCCACCGGGCAGCGGGTCGACGAGCTCGGGCTGCCCGCGGAGCTCACCGAGCTGCTGGCCGGTCTGCGGCCGGCGGTGGACGAGGTGCACGTCACCGGCAGCCGGGTGCTGGTGGTCAACCAGGCGGCGGCCCGCGCACCGGGCAGGTCGGCCGGGGTCGTGGTGACCCTGCGGGACCACACCGAGCTGCAGGCGCTGACCGGTGAGCTGGACAGCGTGCGGGCCTTCGCCGAGTCGCTGCGCGCACAGGCCCACGAGGCCGCGAACCGGCTGCACACGACCGTCTCCCTGGTCGAGCTGGGCCGGACCGGCGAGGCGGTGGAGTTCGCCGTCGCCGAGTTGGCCACCGCCCAGGAGCTCACCGACCGCGTGGTCGCCGCCGTCGAGGAGCCGGTGCTGGCCGCCCTGCTGCTGGGCAAGGCCGCGGCCGCCCACGAGCGGGGGGTGCTGCTGGAGATCGACCCGGCCACCGCGGTGACCGCCACCGGGCTGCCCGCCGGTGACCTGGTGACGATCGTGGGCAACCTCGTCGACAACGGCATCGAGGCGGCCCTGGCCGGTGACCCGCCGCGCGAGGTGCAGGTGGTGGTGTGGACCGAGGGGGACCGGCTGGAGATCCGGGTCGAGGACACCGGCCCCGGCGTCGCCGCGGAGGACCTGGACGACGTCTTCCGCCGCGGGTGGACGACGAAGAGGGCCGACGGCGCGGGCGCCGGCCCGGGTCGTGGCCTGGGCCTGGCGCTGGTGGCGGCGGCGGTCCGGCGGCTGGGTGGCACCCTGGTGTGCCGGCCGGGCCCCGGCGCCCGGTTCGAGGTCTCGCTGCCGCTCCGTTCCGGTGATCGGGATGCGGGCGTGAGCGGAGTGCGGGCGTGATCGGGGTGCGGGCGTGATCAAGGTGCTGGTGGTCGAGGACGAGCCGGTCGCCGCCGAGGCGCACCGGGCCTACGTCGACCACACGCCCGGGTTCGCCACCGCGGCCGTCGCCGGCACGGGGGCCGTGGCGCTGGACGCGCTGGCCCGGGTGCGGGTCGACCTGGTGCTGCTGGACATGAACCTGCCCGACACCACCGGGCTGGAGCTGTGCCGGCGGATCCGCGGCGCCGGCGCCGACATCGACGTGCTCGCGGTGACGTCGGCCCGGGAGCTGGCCACGGTGCGGGCGGCTGCGGCCCAGGGCGTCGTCGGCTACTTGCTCAAGCCGTTCAGCTACCCGGCGCTGCGCGACCGGCTGACCACGTACGCGGAGTACCGGGAGCGGCTGCGGGGCGGGGGAGAGGTGGCCGGGCAGGACGACGTCGACCGGGCCCTCGGCGCGGTGCGGGCCCCGCTGCCCGCGGCGCTGCCCAAGGGGATGGGCCGGGAGACGCTGGACCGGGTGGTCGGCGCGCTGCGCGGCGGGGACGGACTGTCGGCCACCGAGCTCGCCGCCCGGGTGGGCGTCTCCCGGATCACCGCCCGCCGCTACCTGGAGTACCTCGCGGAGACCGGGGTGGCCGACCGGGTCCCGCGGTACGGGGGCGCCGGGCGGCCGGAGCACGAGTACCGCTGGCGGTGACCCGCCGGCGCGTCAGAGGTCCAGCACCGAGCCGTCGTCGGAGTTCTTCGCCTCGTGCAGCACGCGCTCCAGTCGGTCGAGCAGGTTCTCCAACGCCTCCTCGAACTCCGCGGCCGACTTGTCCTGGGCCAGCAGCGGCTCGGTGCGCATCAGGGCCGGGAAGTCGGTCAGGTCGGTGGTCCGCTGGGCCTGTGCGTCGCCCTGCGGCTGGTCGAGCAGGCTGACCTGCGCGCCGATCTGGGTGACCTCCAGCAGCAGGTGCCCGAGCAGGAAGCTGGAGTAGGCCCGGTAGGCGGCGACGGCGGCCTGGTCGGAGAAGCCGTTGTCGCACAGGGTGCGCAGGAACGACTCGACCATCCGCAGGCTGCGCAGCGGCGGGCGGACCCAGGGCGCAGCCGGCGGGCGGCTGGCCACCAGCGGGAAGACCGCCGGGTGGGCCAGGGCGATCCGCCGCACGCCGTGGGCCAGCCGCATCAGGTAGTCCTGCCATCCGCTGGCGTGCTCCAGGTGGATGTCGTCGGGCTGGTCGTCGTCGTCGAAGAGCCGCTCGACCACGGTGTCCACCACGCCGTCGAGCAGGTCCTCGCGGCCGGGCACGTAGCGGTAGAGGGCCATCGCCTCGACCCCCAGCGAGGCGCCCAGCCGGCGCATGGTCAGCGCGGCGAGCCCGTGCTCGTCGATGAAGCTGATCGCCGCCTGCAGGATCCGCTCCCGGTCCAGCCCCGCCGGACGGGTCATCTCGGTGGCGGCCTCGGTGCCCTCGGTCACCGCCACCAGATCGGGGTCGCGTTCGTCGTCGCTCGTCGTCTCCACCACTGTCCGTCTCCTCGACCTGCCCCCGCGGCCAGTGTCCCCCGTCGGGTGGGGGCGCCGGTCGTCTCCCTGGTCGCACTACCCCACCCGGGGGACCCGATGTGCCCGAGCTGCTAGCACGGTGCTTGCAGTTGTTAGCGAGGACGGGTCTGCGGGTAGCGGTGCCGCGTCAGGCCATCCGCCACCCGGGAGTCCTCGTGACCGACCACACCACGCTCATCACCCAGCTGCGGGCACTGCTCACCCTCACCCGGACCGAGGAGCAGATCGCCCGGATCCGGACCACCCAGGCGCGCACCGACGCCGTGCGCCGTGAGCTGCAGGAGAACGCCGACAACGCCGTGGCGCGCGCCGCGGCGATCACCGAGCAGCTGCGGGCGCTCTCCGGCGTCGGCGACGTCGTCGCCCCCGTCGTCGGCCGGCTGACCGCCCTGGTCAAGGGCACCCTGGAGCAGGCCGAGCCGATCGACGAGGCCCTGCTGCAGGACCTGCAGCTGGAGCACCAGCTGCTCGACCGGGCCACCTACCTGAAGGTGCTGGCCCAGGCCGCCGAGCAGCCGGCCGTGGAGGAGCTCGCCGACCGGCTGGTCACCGCCCACTCCGCGACCGTCGAGTGGCTCACCGTGGTCCTCGCCGAGCAGGCGCTCGGCGGCCCGGCCGCCCTGCAGGCCACCCCGTTCCAGAAGGTGGCCGGCGGTGCCACGAAGCTGGTGAACATGCCGGTCCGGTTCGCGGCCAACACGGTCAACCGGGCCGTGGGCGGTGCGCAGCAGGCCGGCGACTCGGCCGAGGGCAGCCTGGCGGGCGTCGTCGACGACGTGCGCGACCGGGTCACGTCCCTGACCGGTGCGGTGCGGGAGACCCTCACCGTCGGCCGGCTGGCCTCGCTGCGCCGGGCCGAGCGCATCGCCCAGCGCGAGGGCGACACCGAGGCGGCCGAGGCGGTCGCCGCCACCCGGCGCGAGCTCGGCGACGTGACCGCCGACGAGCTGCCGATCAAGGGCTACGACTCGATGTCGGCCGCGCAGATCGCCGAGGCGGTCAAGGGGCTCGACGACCCCGCCGACGTGAACACGGTCATCCGGTACGAGGAGACGCACAAGGCGCGCTCCAGCGTGGTCAGCGCGACCCAGACCCGGCTCGCGGCGCTGGCCAAGGAGGCCGTCGGTGTGACCGAGTGACACCCGGCCCGGCGCGCCGTCCGTGGGGCGCGCCGGGCGTCCGCGGGCGGTCACCCACGGGCACGACCGTCCGGCGCGGTCCGGTGTCGCGTGGATCACGGTTACGCCTCGGGCCCTCCGGGAAACACAGTTCCTCATGACCACACCGCCTGAGGTCGCCATCACCCCCGAGGTGCTGGAGAGCGAGTTCTCGCTCATGACCGCCGTGACCCGGCTGGACTTCCTGAGCCGCCGGGACAACGTCGCCATCGACACCCCGATCGACAACGCCGACACCGACGACGACTGGCTGGCCATGAAGGACGTCGGCACCTCCCTCGACGTGGAGGAGGCCCTCGAGCTGCTCGCCCTCGGTGAGGTCGTCGCCCGCAAGGCGCACGGCAGCCGCCACCTGGGCATCCGCGCGGCCCTGCGCGGTGGCGCCAGCTGGGAGCAGATCGCCCGGGCGCTGGACGTCTCGCCGCAGGACGCGTGGGAGCGCCACACCGAGTGGCTGGACGGCCAGGCGCAGGCCCGGGAGCGCGGCGACGCCGACGCCCTCGACGCCGCGGCGGTCACCGCGGCGCGCGAGCTGGCCGGCCGCCGCCCCGCCTGACCACACGCGCGACGACGGCGCCGCCCCGGCCGGGGCGGCGCCGTCGTCGCGCGGGGCCCGGCCGTCCGAACGCGTCCCGGGTCGACTCCGCGACATGTCGACCTGTCGACCGCACCTGGCGCTGGTGATGCTCGTGGAGACCGCATCCCGGCGCTCCGGCACCCCCGAGCTGGTGCGGTTGCTGCACGGTTGGCTGCTCGACGAGCTGGCGGCCGCGCCGTCCTGACCGCTCAGCGCGGCAGCAGCACCGCCGAGTCGGCGTAGCACCAGGCCCAGTGCTCGGCGCGCTCGGCGGAGGCGACCACCGGGTGGGCGGTGGCGGCGAAGTGCGCCGTCGCGTGCCGGTGGGGTGAGGAGTCGCAGCACCCCACGTGGTCGCAGCCCAGGCAGCGCCGCAGGTGCACCCAGGAGCCGCCGATCGCCAGGCAGTCCTCGCACGCCGACGCCGGGCCCGGCGGCTCCGGCAACCCGGCGGTGTGCCCGCAGGCGGCGCCGTCCTGCACCTGCCAGGTGGTCATCGCGCCCTCCTCAGGAGCTGCCGCGCCGGGGGAGGCGCACGCAGAAGGTCGTCCCCGCCGGGCCGGTCGTGTAGGTCAGCGAGCCGCCGTGCCGGCGCTCGACGATCCGCTTGGCGTTCTCCAGGCCCAGCCCGCTGCCCTGCCCCGCGGGCTTGCTGGTCACGAACGGCTCGAACAGCCGTGGCTGCAGTTCGGCCGGGATGCCCGGACCGTCGTCGCCGATCTCCACGAACACCGACGCGTCGTCGGCGCGGGTGCGCAGGGTGAGCACCCCGGAGCCGTTCATCGCGTCGGCGGCGTTGTCGATCAGGTTGGTCCACACCTGGTTCAGCTCGGCGGGGTACCCGGGGACGACGGGCAGGTCAGCGGCGTACTCCCGGCGCACCTCGATGCCGGTGAGCTTGCGGGCGAGCATCACCAGGGTGCTCTCCAGCCCGGGCTTGAGCGGCACCTCGGAGTGCTGGGCCTGGTCCATGTGGGAGTACTGCTTGACCGCGCCGACGAGCGCGGAGACCCGGGTGGTGGCCTCCTCGATCTCGCTCATCAGCGCCTCGGTCTCCAGGGTGTAGCGCATCCAGCCGAAGGCGGCGTCCCACTCCACCCCGCCGTCGACCTGCTCCACGACGTCGTCGACCCAGGTGGCGTCCAGCCCGGCGGCGGCGAAGACCGGGGCGAGCTCCCAGGCGTGCGCGACGCCGCGCTCCTCCAGCCGGTCGGAGATCTCCTCCTCCAGGTCGCTCTCCTCCAGCGCGGTGAGCTCTGGCCGCGGCTTCAGCGCCCGATCGACGGACTGCTCCTGGACGGCGACCAGCTTGGCCACCATCTCCGGTGACAGCCCCTCCTTCGCCAGCAGGCTCAGCTTGTTCCGCATGCCCGAGATGCGGGTGCGCAGCTGCTCGGTGGCGCGGACCGCGGCGGCGGCGGGGTTGTTCAGCTCGTGGGCGAGGTTGGCCGACAGCACGCCGAGCTGCACCAGGTGCTCCCGCTGGCGCATCGTCGACTCGGTCGCCCGCACGCCCTCGTAGATGCCGTCGAGCAGGTGCACCGCCATCGGGCACTGCTGCTGGACCAGCTGGGCGAAGTCGGCGGCGGACACCCGGAGGAACCGGCTGGGCCGGGTGGTGCGCATCGAGGTCTGGTAGCGCTGCGGCGGCCCGGCGGTGAAGGCCCGGACGGCGCCGGAGTACGACCCGCGGTGCGACGTCTCGTTGATGACGACGTCCTCGCCGGTGGCGTGCTTGGTCAGCAGCAGCGTGCCCTCCAGCAGCACGAACAGCGCCTCGGCCGGCTCGTCCTCGGCGAAGACCAGGGCGTCGGCGTCGAAGACCCGCACCTCGGCGCGCTCGGCCAGCCAGGCCAGCACGTCGTCGTCGAGGGACTCGAACAGGAAGAGCGAGCGCAGCTCGTCGACGCCGATCCGCGGGCTCGTGGTGGTCATCGGGTCCCCTCCAGGTAGCGGTGCACGAGGGTCACGGCCATCGCGCCCTCGCCGACGGCCCCGGCGACCCGCTTGACCGACTCCGACCGGACGTCGCCGGCCGCGAACACCCCGGGCACCGAGCACTCCAGGTGGTAGGGCGCGCGAGGCAGGGGCCAGCCCGCCGGTGGGCGGCCGTCGCCGTCGAGCAGCGCCGGGCCGGTGCGCAGGAAGCCGTGGTCGTCGCGGGAGAAGGCGTCACCGAGCCAGTCGGTGAGCGGCCGGGCGCCGATGAAGACGAACAGCCGGGACGCCGCGACGGTCTCGGTGCCGCCCGTGGAGCTGTCGCTGAGCACCAGCCGCTCGACGTGGTCCGCGCCCTCGACGGCGACGACCTGGGTGCAGGTGCGCACCTCGATGACGTCCGAGGCCTCGATCCGCGACACCAGGTACTCGCTCATCCCGCGGCGGATGTCCGGACCGCGGCACAGCATCACCACCCGGCGGGCGTACCTGGCGAAGTGCAGCGCCGCCTGGCCGGCGGAGTTGGCCGCGCCGACGACGTAGACCTCCTCGTCCCGGCAGCTCAGCGCCTCGTGGGGGTCGGCGCCGTAGTAGACGCCACGGCCGGCGAACTCCTCCGCGCCGGCGGCCGGCAGCCGGGTCCACTGCACCCCGGTGGCCAGGACGACGGCGTGCGCGGTCACCTCGCTGCCGTCGGCGAACCGCAGCACCCGTCCGTCGCCGTGCGGGGCGATCCCGGTGATCTCGGCGGTGGTGAGCACCTCGACGCCGAACTTCACCGCCTGGTCCCGCGCCCGCATCGCCAGCTCGGCGCCGGAGACCCCGCGCGGGAAACCCAGGTAGTTCTCGATCCGGCTGCTGGTGCCCGCCTGGCCGCCGGTCGCCGTCCGCTCGACGAGCAGGGTGCGCAGCCCCTCGCTGCCGGCGTAGACCGCCGACCCGAGCCCCGCCGGGCCGGCGCCGACGACGACCACGTCGTAGAAGGGGCTGCCGGCGCTGGTCGGCAGGCCGCACCGCTCGGCGACGTCGCGCAGCGCGGGCCGGCTGAGCACCGCGCCGTCGGGGAAGACGGTGGCGGGCAGCTGGGCGTCGTCGGCCAGCCCGGCGGCGGAGCGCACCGCGGTCGCGGCGTCGCCCTGCAGGTGCCGGTAGGGCACCTGGTTGCGGGCGAGGAACTCCTTCAGCTCCTGCGTCTCCGCCGACCACTGGTGACCGAGCAGGGTGATGCCCTCGAACGGCGCCGGCGCGGTCCGGCCCCACTGCTCCAGCAGCTCGTCCAGCACCGGGTAGAGCTTCTCCTCCGGTGGGTCCCAGGGCTTGAGCAGGTAGTGGTCGAGGTCGACGTCGTTGATCGCCCGGATCGCGGTGTCGGTGTCGGCGTAGGCGGTGAGCAGCACGCGCCTGGCGCCGGGGACGAGGTCCATCGCCTGCTCGAGGAACTCGACGCCGGTCATCCCCGGCATCCGGTGGTCGGCGAGCAGCAGGGCGGTCACCTCGCCGCGGGCGGTGAGCTCGCGGAGCACGGCGAGCGCGTCGGGGCCGCTCTCGGCGCGGACGACGCGGTACCGGTCGCCGTAGTGACGGCGGAGGTCGCGGGCGACCGCACGGCTGACGGCGCGGTCGTCGTCGACGGTGAGCAGGACGGGTCTTGCGGGCACGGCACCTCCGGTCCAGGCCGCGAGGGTGGTCACCCCGGGGATGGGGGCGCCCCCGGTGGCGTCCGCCATCCAACTCCTCCGCGGCGCGGACCGGTAGCCGTTCCGGGCTCGCGGTCTGCCGGCCCGGGCCACGCGCCAGGCCCACGGCTGGCAGGCTGGACCGGGTGGACGGGGCGCTGAGCTGGGTCGTGACCGCCATCGGCGCACTGGTCGTCCTGGCGGCGCTGCGGGACGTGTTCCACACCCTCTGGCACCCGACCGGCAGCGGCGGGCTCAGCAGCAGAGTGGCGTCCGGGGTCTGGCGGCTGTCGCGGTGGCGGCGCCGGCATGCCGGCACCGGAATGCTGGCCGGGCCGACGGCGATGGTGCTGGTGATCGTCGCGTGGGTGCTGGCCGTCGTGCTCGGCTGCTCACTGGTCTACTGGCCGCACCTGACCGACGGCTTCCTGCTGGGCGGCGAACTCGACCCGGACGGTCGGGCCGGATGGCTGGATGCCTTCTACGTCTCGATGGTCACGCTGGCGACCCTCGGGTTCGGCGACATCGTCCCCTCGGCGTCCTGGCTGAGGATCGTCGTGCCCCTGCAGGCGCTCATCGGCTTCGCGCTGCTCACCGCGTCGGTGACCTGGGTGCTGCAGATCTACCCGGCGCTGGTCCGGCGGCGGGTGCTCGCGCTGCGCCTGTCCGGCTTGCGGCTCACCTCGATCGACCGGCTGTTCGGCGACCCGCAGGGTCAGCTCGCCGCGTCACTGCTCGCCGACCTGGCCGGCGACCTGGTGCAGATCCGGGTCGACCTCACCCAGTACTCGGAGACCTACTACTTCCGGGACGGCGCGGAGGAGGCGTCGCTGGCGGCGATGCTCGGCACCGCGGTGACCCTGTACGAGGCGTCCCGGACCTCGGCGCGGCAGGACGTCCGGTTCGCCGGTGAGCTGCTGGGGAACGCCGTGGCCGACTACGCCCGGGTCCTCGACGACCAGTTCATCCAGCGGGGGAACGGGGTGGCCGCGACGCTCGAGGCGTACGCCGCCGACCACGGACACCACGTGGTGCGACCGGGGTGAGCCTCAGCTCACCGGGCGGATGGTGCGCGGCATCGCCAGCGCCATCACCAGGCCGAGGCCCAGCACCGCGGTGCTCACCCCGAAGGCCCACTGGTAGGAGAGGGCGTCGGTGAGCCAGCCGGCGACCAGTGGCCCGCAGACCGCGCCCAGGTCGGAGACCATCTGGAACACCGCGACCACCCGGCCGCTGCGCGCGGGGCTGACGTCGCCCACCACCGCGGCCGGCACGCTCGCCAGCAGCGAGGCGGCCAGCCCGAAGCTCGCCATGGACAGCAGGAACAGCCCGGTCGCCGGTGGCAGCACCAGGACGGCGAGGGACGCGGTGGCCAGCGCCGCGCCGAGCACCAGCGACGGGCGACGGCCCCAGCGGTCGGCCAGCGCTCCGGCGCGCAGCAGGCCGACCGCCTGGGCGACCGACCCGGCCAGCAGCCCCGCCCCGGCCCAGGCGACCGTCTTGCCGAGCTCCTCGGTCACGTACAGCGGGACCAGCGAGTTGCGCACCCCGAACAGCACCCAGCCGACACCGAGGTTGGCCGCCAGCGCGGCCAGGTAGGCGCGCGACCGCAGGGCTGACCGGAGGCCGCCGCCGGCCGCCTCGGTGCCGGGGACGGTGGCCGTGTCGGCGCCGCCGCCCTGGTCCACGCCCGGGGACACCGCCTCGGCCGGGGAGTCGGGCACCGGGCGCCGCGGGGCCCGGAGCAGCACCAGGGCGACCGCCCCGGCGACCAGCAGGAAGCCGGCGTAGACGAAGAACGGCAGCCGCGGGGAGATCTCGGCGAGGAAGCCGCCGGCGCCCGGACCGGCGATGCCGCCGAGGATGAAGCCGCCCTGGTAGGTGGCGGCGGCCCGGCCGCGCTGCGCCGCGGGTGCGGTGCGCAGCAGCAGCGACAGCGCGGCCACGGTGAACATCGCGCTGCCCACGCCGCCGGCCGCGCGCAGCGCCACGAACACCGGGTAGCTCCCGGCGAGCCCGGCCGCGCCGGTGGTGACCGCGACGATCAGCAGCCCGGCCGCCAGCACCACCCGCTCCCCGATCCGCTCGACCAGCGAGCCACCGGCGAACGCTGAGACGAACCGGAAGAAGGCGAAGGCGCTGATCGCGAAGCCGACCGCCGTCGTGCCGACGCCGTAGGAGCGGGCGAACAGCGGGATCGCCGGCGCGACCACGCCGAAGCCGAGCGCGACGACGAAGGCGACGACGGCGAGCACGCCGACCTCGCGGGGCAGTGCGGTCTCCCCGCGGTGGCGTCGCACGAGGAGCGATCCTGACACGGCCCCGCGGGCGTTACGGCGTGAGCACCAGTCGGCCGGCGACGTCGCCGGTGCGGAGCCGGTCGAGCGCGTCGTTGACCTGGCTCAGCGGCAGCGTCCCGGCCACCGGGGGAGCGAGCTGGCCGGCCGCGGCGAGGGCCACGGCCTGCTCCAGCTCGGCGAGGGTGTTGCCCACGCTGGAGACGACCCGCTGCTCGGCGACGACCATCGCCAGCGGGCTGACGGTGAGGGAGTCGGCGCTGTACCCGACCAGGGCCAGCCGGCCGCGCCGGCCGAGCACGGCGGTGGACAGCTCCAGCGTGGCGGTGACGCCGGCCAGCTCCACGACGACGTCGGCGCCCTGGCCCCCGGACAGCCGCGCCACGGTGTCGGCCAGCTCGGCGGGGGCCACCGCCGCCGTCGCCCCGGCCGCGCGCGCGGCGGCGCGCCGGGCGTCGTCCCGGCTGACCGCGACGACGGTCGCGCCCCGACGGCGGGCCTCCTGCACCGTGGCCAGCCCGACCCCGCCGCTGCCCATGACGACCAGCAGGTCACCGGGTTCCACGGCGGCCTCGGTCAGCGCGTGCACGGCCGTGGTGCCGGCGCAGCACAGCGGGGCGGCCTGCTCGAACGACAGCTCGTCGGGCAGTCGCACCAGGCAGTGCGCGGGGACGACGAGCTGCTCGGCGAAGGCGCCGTCCGCGGCGAAGGCGAGCACCCCGCGCGGGGCCAGGCAGAGGTTCTGCCGTCCCCGCAGGCACCAGCGGCACGCGCCGCAGAAGAGGTAGTAGTAGACGGCCACCCGGTCGCCCGGGGCCCAGCCGGTGACCGCGGAGCCGACCGCCTGGACCGTGCCGGCGGCCTCGTGGCCCAGCGTCATCGGCGTCTTCGCCGGCTCGTAGAGCCCGTCGGTGAAGTGCAGTTCGGTGCCGCAGACGCCGGCGGCGCCGATGCGCACGCGCACCTCGTCCGGGCCGGGTTCGGGCACCGGGACGTCGTCCAGGGCCAGTGGCTGGTGCGCCGCGTGGAAACGGGCAGCGAGCATCGGGCAGCTCCCTCCGCCGGTGCGAACCGGATCAGGTTGGACGGTCGGCGGGGGTCGTCCGCCGTCTCAGCCCGCGCCCGGGCTCCCGTGTGCAGCGGAGAACCTACCCGGCGTCCTCCAGCGGCTCGACGCGGCGGAGGAACGAGCGGAT
Source organism: Modestobacter sp. SYSU DS0511 (assembly GCF_054050755.1). NCBI lineage: Bacteria > Bacillati > Actinomycetota > Actinomycetes > Geodermatophilales > Geodermatophilaceae > Modestobacter > Modestobacter sp. SYSU DS0511. Next base: position 104,705 of record NZ_JBJGZY010000007.1, on the reverse strand, counting down.
GGCCAGGTGATGCGAGAGCGGCTCCCGGTGGTCGTCGCACGCCGTCCAGACCTTCTCCCGGTCCGGGGTGTGCAGCTTCGGGTTGTTCCAGACCAGCCGCCAGCGGGCCTGGTCGGTGCAGCCCTTGCCCGAGCAGATCACCGGGTTCGTCGTGTCGGTCACCGGTCGAGTGTGCCGGGTGGCATGCCGGACGGACCGCCGGCTCCGCGGTGCTCACCGGCCGCTCCCGTGCGCCGCCCCGCGCACGGTTCCGTTCCGCGGGACCGGGTACGTGCACGCCATGACTGAGACCAAGCCGCTCGCCCTGGTCACCGGTGCCTCCAGCGGCATCGGGCTGGAGCTCGCCAAGCAGTTCGCCCAGCACGGCTACGACGTCGTGGTGAACGCCGAGGACCACACCATCGACACCGCCGCCGCGAAGGTGCGCGCCGGGGGCACCGAGGTGATCCCCGTCCAGGCCGACCTGCGCACCCCGGAGGGCGTCGCCCAGCTGTGGAGCCGGGTGCAGGGCCTCGGGCGGCCGCTGCACGCTGCCGCGCTCAACGCCGGCGTCGGCCGTGGTGGCGCCTTCGTCGACACCGACTGGGCCGACGACCTCGAGGTCATGCAGCTCAACGTCGTCTCCACCGCCGCGCTGCTGAAGCTGGTGCTGGTCGAGATGACCGGCCGCAACGAGGGCCGGGTGCTGGTGACCTCCTCGATCGCCTCGACCATGCCCGGGGCCTACCAGCCGGTCTACAACGCGTCGAAGTCCTTCGTGCAGTCGCTGACCGAGGCCGTGCAGCAGGAGCTCAAGGACTCCGCCGTCACCGTCACCTCGCTGATGCCCGGCCCCACGGACACCGACTTCTTCCGTCGTGCCGACCTGGAGGACACCGCGATGGGCAAGGGCCCGAAGGACGGTGCGGCCGAGGTCGCCGAGCAGGGCTTCGAGGCGATGATGAAGGGGGAGAAGCAGGTCGTCGCCGCCTCGCTGATGACCAAGGCGCAGGGCGCGATGAACAAGGTCCTGCCGGATGCCTTCAAGACCTCCGCCCACGAGGCGATGGCGAAGCCGCGCGACTGACCTCCCGCTCGACCGCTCCGCACGACGCCCCTCCCGGTCCGCCGGCAGGGGCGTCGTCCGGTTCGGGCTTCCGCCCAGCGGACGCCACCGCAGCGCCGGAGCGGGGGAGGGCTGGCACAGTGAGTGCATGGACGACGTCGTCATCTGTTCCCCGGTGCGCACGCCCGTCGGCCGCATGGGCGGGGTGTTCGCCGGCCTGAGCGCCAACCAGCTCGCCGCCACCACCCTGCGGGCCCTCGCCGAGCGGACCGGCCTGGCCGAGGGCGAGGTCGACGACGTCGTGCTCGGCCACTGCAACCCCAGCGGCGAGAACCCGGCCATCGGCCGCATCGCCGCCCTCGACGCGGGCCTCGGCGTCCAGGTGCCCGGGCTGCAGATCGACCGGCGCTGCGGCTCCGGGCTCCAGGCGGTCATCTACGCGGCCATGCAGGTGGCCTCGGGCGCCGGGACGGTCGTCATCGCCGGCGGCGTGGAGTCGATGAGCAACGTCGAGCACTACGCACTCGGGCTGCGCACCGGCGCGAAGGGGGACGGCGTGATGCTGCACGACCGCCTGGCCCGCGCCCGCGAGACCGCGGGCGGCGTCGACCACCCGGTGCCCGGCGGCATGCTGGAGACCGCGGAGAACGTGCGCCGCGAACACGGCATCGACCGGCTCGAGCAGGACGCGTGGGCGCTCCGCTCGCAGCAGGCCGCCGGCGCCGCGATCCGCGAGGGCCGGTTCAAGGACGAGATCATCGGCGTCGAGGTCCCCGGCACGCGGAAGACCCCCGCCCGCGTCGTTCTCGAGGACGAGCACCCGCGGCCGGACACGACCATGGAGGACCTGGCGAAGCTCCGGCCGGTGATGGGCCGGGTCGACCCCGAGGCGACGGTCACCGCCGGCAACGCCTCCGGGCAGAACGACGGCGCCGCGGCGTGCGTCGTCACCACCCGGGCCGAGGCCGACCGGCGGGGCTGGGAGCCGTTCGTCCGGCTGGTCGGCTGGTCGGTGGCCGGGGTGCCGCCGGAGACGATGGGCATCGGCCCGGTCCCGGCGACCGCCGCCGTCCTGGAGCGGACCGGTCTGACGCTGGCCGATCTGGACCTGATCGAGCTCAACGAGGCGTTCGCCAGCCAGGTGCTGGCCTGCCTGCAGGCCTGGGGTCTGGGGGCCGACGACCGCGAGCGGGTCAACGTCAACGGCTCGGGCATCTCCCTGGGCCACCCGGTCGGCGCCACCGGCGCCCGCATCCTCGCCACCCTGGCCCACGAGATGCGCCGGCGCGAGGCCCGCTACGGCCTGGAGACGATGTGCATCGGCGGCGGGCAGGGGCTGGCCGCCGTCTTCGAGCGGGTGAGCTGAGCCGCACCGGGCCATGAGCCGGGCAGGGAGGGCAGCCGCGTGGCTGTCCGCCCTGCTCGGGTTCGGCTCCGCGGCGGTCAGCGACTACTGACCGCCGGGGGCACCGCAGCGTGGCCGTCGTCGCGACGCGCGGTCAGCGGGGCGGTGCCGTGGAGGCGCGCTCGACCAGCACCGGCTCGACGAGCTCCTCGCGGCTCACCGGATAGGCGCTCTCGGTGCCGGTCAGCTGGGCCAGCAGCACGGCCGCCGCCCGCTCCGCGAGCAGGTCGGCCCGGTTGTCGACCGTGGTGATGGGCGGGCTCCACCACGCCCACGAGGGCTCGTCCTCGGTGCCGATCACCGAGAGCTGGTCCGGCACCCGGACACCGGCGGCGGTGACCGCCTGCAGCACGCCCAGGGACGCCTCGTGGTTGCTGACCAGCAGCGCCGTGGGAGGCGTGGCGAGCCCGAGCAGCGCCGCCGCCGCGTCCTGGCCGAAGCCGGCGACGAACGGCCCGCGGGCGACCAGCTCCGGGTCGACCGGAACGCCTGCCGCGGCCATCGCCTCCCGGAAGCCGGCGTCGCTGAGCCTCCCGGAGGTGACCTCCGGCTGGCCCTGCACCACCCCGATCCGGACGTGCCCGAGCCCGAGCAGGTGCTCGGTGCCCAGCCGGGCCGAGGTGCGGTAGTCCGACATCACCGACGGGGCCAGCGACCCGGGCACCTCGCGGTTCATCGTCACCACCGCCCGGCCGTCGGCGACCAGGGCGTTGACCAGCTCGGTGTTCGACCCCGAACCGGCGACGACGAGCCCGTCGAAGTGGTGCGCGCGGGCCGTCTGCAGGAACGCCGCCTCGCGGGCCGGATCACCCCCGGTCGTGCAGACCAGCACCTGGTAGCCATGCCCGGCGGCCCAGTTCTGCAGCGTCTCCGCGATGGTGTGGAACGTGGCGTTGCGCAGGTTGTTGACCACCAGGCCGAGCAGCCCCGAGCGCCGCGTGCGCAGCGCGCTGGCCATCCGGTTCGGCTGGTACTGCAGCGCGGCGGCGGCGGCCTCGACCCGGGCCCGCGTGCTGGGCAGCACCGCGGGGTGACCGGAGAGCGCCCGGCTGGCGGTGCTGGTGCTGACCCCCGCGTAGGCCGCGACGGAGGACAACGTTGCAGACACGACTCACGACTATAGGTACCAGTTCATGATCGTTCCGTCAGCGCCGGAGGCGCCCCGGAACGGGATCGTCGGACCCTGCCCCTAGCGTCGTCGGCAGCTCCTCCGCCGGGGGAGGGAACGGGGGCGCGGTGTACGAGATCGACGGCGGGCTGGTGGTCAGCGCGAGCGACCTGACCGGCTTCCTGGAGTGCGAGCACCTCACCCGGCTCTCGCTGGAGGTGGCGCGCGGCGAGCGCGTCCGGCCTCCCGCCGTCGACCCGATGACCGAGCTGGTCGCCGCCCACGGCATCGAGCACGAGGCCCGGCACCTCCAGCGGCTGCGCGACCGCGGGCTGTCCGTCGCCGAGATCGCCGCCCCCACCGGCAAGGACCCGGCGGCCCTGCGCCGTGCGCAGGCCGAGACGCTCGCCGCCATGCGCGCCGGCGCCGACGTCGTCTACCAGGCCACCTTCACCGACGGCACCTGGCGGGGGCACGCCGACTTCCTGCTCAAGCGCACCGACCGGGTCAGCGACCTGGGCCCCTGGGCCTACGACGTCGCCGACACCAAGCTGGCCCGCCGGATCAAGGTGCCCGCCCTCCTGCAGATGGCCCTCTACGGCGACCTGCTCGCGTCCCTGCAGGGCACCCCGCCGGAGCTGCTCACCGTCGTCACCGGCGACCAGCAGGAGCTCGTCTTCCGCTACACCGACGCGGAGGCGTACACCCGCAGCACCCGGCAGCGCTTCCTCGCCCGGCTGGACGACGGCGAGCTCGCGCCGCCCTACCCGAACGCGCACTGCGGCGTCTGCCCGTGGCGGGAGACGTGCACCGGACGCTGGCGCGGCGAGGACTCCCTGTCGCTGGTGGCGTTCATGCGCCGCGACCACGCCCTCGCCCTGACCGACGCCGGCATCGTCACGGTGCGCGCCCTCGCCGAGCGCAGCCCCGACGAACTGCCCGACGCGATCGGCCGCACCTCCCGGGAGCGGCTCACCCAGCAGGCGCGGCTCCAGGTGGCCGAGCGCGACACCGGCCGGCCCTCCTACGAGTTCCTGCCCCGCGAGCCCGGCCGCGGGTTCGAGCTGCTGCCCCCGCCGAGCAGCGGTGACCTCTTCTTCGACATCGAGGGCGACCCGTTCGCCGGCGAGACCGGGCTGGAGTACCTCTGGGGGGTCCTCGACACCGCCGGCGGGTTCACCGCCCACTGGGGCTGCGACCCCACCGGGAACGAGCACGCGGCCGCCGAGCAGCGGGCCTTCGAGGCGCTGGTCGACCAGCTGACCGCGGCGCACGCCGCCGACCCGACGATGCACGTCTACCACTACGCGCCCTACGAGCCGACCCGGCTGAAGACCCTCTCCGCCCGGCTGGGCACCCGGGAGGCCGAGGTCGACCGGCTGCTGCGGGCCGACGTCCTGGTCGACCTCTACGCGGTGGTCCGGCAGGGGCTGCGGCTGAGCAAGGAGTCGTACTCGATCAAGCAGCTGGAGGACTACTACCGGGGCTCCACCCGCGCCCACGGTGCCGAGGTCTCCGACGCCGGGGAGAGCATCGTCGCGTTCGAACGCTGGCTGGCCACCCGGGACCAGGGGCTGCTGGACCAGATCGAGCACTACAACCGCGACGACTGCGTCTCCACCCGGCAGCTGCGCGACTGGCTGGAGGAGCGCCGCACCGAACTGCTCCGGTCCGGCGCCGAGCTGCGCCGACCCGCCGACGGCGACCCCGACGCGTCCGCCGAGGCCGTCGCGGCGCAGGTGCTGCGCGAGGAGCTCGAGGTGCGGCTGACCGCCGGGCTGCCGCCGGTCGGGCGCACCGCCGAGGAGGAGGCCACCTGGCTGCTCGCCCAGCAGCTGGGCTGGCACGCGCGGGAGGCGCGGTCGGCCTGGTGGGAGTACTTCCGTCTGCGCGACCTCCCCGCCGACGACCTCGAGCGGGAGACCGCCGCGCTCGGGCCGCTGACCGACGCCGACTTCCTCGGTGCCCAGCGGCGCTCGCAGCACTGGCGGTACGCCTTCCCGCCGCAGGAGACGAAGGTGTCGGCCGGGTCCCGGTTCGAACACCTGCTGCCGGCCGCGGACGGCTCGCGGGTCACCAGCACGGTCGTCGACGTCGACCCGACCGCCGGCTGGGTGGTGCTCGCCCGCGGGACGGCGATGGCCGCCGAGCACCCCACCGGCCTGCTGCCGACCGCCCCACCCAGCGACGCGCTGTTCCGGGCCGCGCTGGCCGGCCTGGGCGAGCAGGTCGCGGCCACCGGCATCGACGCCGACGGCCCGCACCGGGCCGCCCGTGACCTGCTGCTGCGGCGTCCGCCCCGGCTGGTCACCGGCACCCGGCTGCGCGAGCCGGGGGAGGAGCCGGGTGCCGCGGTGCGCCGGCTGGCTGCGGCCCTCGACGGCGGGGTGCTGGCGGTGCAGGGGCCGCCGGGTGCGGGCAAGACCCACACCGGCGCCCGGGCGGTCGTCGACCTGATCCGGGCCGGCCGACGGGTCGGGCTGACCGCCTCCAGCCACAAGGTGATCGGCAATCTGCTCGACGCGGTGATGGCCGCGGCCCGGGAGGCCGGGACCCCGGTCCGCGCGCTCCAGAAGGCCGACGACGTGCAGCGCTGCAGCGACCGCGACGTGCAGTGCGTCAGCACCAACGGTCAGGTGGTCGACGCCCTGGACGGCGGCGACGTCGACCTGGTCGCCGGCACCGCGTGGCTGTTCGCCCGCGAGGAGCTCGCCGGCCGGCTCGACGTGCTGGTGGTCGACGAGGCGGGTCAGCTGTCGCTGGCCAACACCCTGGCGGTCAGCCGCGCCGCCCGGAACCTGCTGCTGCTCGGTGACCCGCAGCAGCTGCGGCAGCCCGGCCGGGGCATCCACCCCGACGGCGCCGACGTCTCGGCGCTCGAGCACGTGCTCGGCGCCGACGAGGTGCTCCCGGCCGACCGCGGCGTCTTCCTCGACCGCTCCTGGCGGATGGCGCCCGCCCTGTGCTCGGTGGTCAGCGCCCTCGCCTACGACGGGCAGCTCCAGCCGGCGTGGGTGACCGCCGACAACGAGCTCGATGCGCCACCACGCTGGGCGGCGCCGGCCGGCATCGGCTGGATCCCCGTGGCGCACGAGGGCAACGGCGCCGCCTCGGTCGAGGAGGCCGCGGTCGTCGCGGAGCTGGTCGGTGACCTGATGGGCCGTCCCTGGCGGGCGGGCGGCCGGGAGCGGGTGATGGGCCAGGCCGACGTCCTCGTGGTCACGCCGTACAACGCGCAGGTCAACCAGGTGCGCAGCGCGCTGGCCGCCGCCGGGCTCGGCGGGGTGGAGGTCGGCACCGTCGACAAGTTCCAGGGACGTGAGGCCGCGGTGACGGTGTTCTCGCTGGCGGCGTCCAGCGGTGCCCACGTGCCGCGACGGCTGGAGTTCCTGCTCGACCGGCACCGGCTCAACGTCGCGCTGTCCCGGGCGAAGACCGTCGCCTACCTGGTGGGCAGCCCCGCGCTGCTCACCTCGCCGGTGCACACCCCCGAGCAGCTCCGGCTGGTCAACGGCCTGTGCCGGCTGGTGGAGGTCGCCACCGGCACGTCGCCGCCGCGACGTTCGGTGGCCGGGGGGCGCTGAGCGCGAGCGGCCCGGAGGGGGCCGAGTCGGGCCGTGCGGGGTGCAACGGTGGGCAGCGCCGGGCGGGGATAGGGCCGAGGGGCAGCGGTTCCGGGCAGACGGTTCCCCCGGGCGGTTGGTTAGGCTAACCTCACCAACGTCCGGTCGCGGAAGCGCCGGTCTGCCGAACCGGGAGGGCACCATGAGCACGGCGACGACCGAACGTCCCGCCCGCACTGCCTCAGCAGCGGCCTCCGCCCCGACCGCGGCTCCCGAGTACCGCTTCTTCCCCGTGCGGGTCGCCCGCGTCCAGCGGCTCAGCCCCACCTTCCTGCGGCTCACCCTGGCCGGGCCGGCGCTGACCGGCTTCGGCGTCGGTGGCGCCGACCAGCGGATCAAGCTGGTCATCTCCCGCGACGGCACCCCCGCCGAGGAGCTGCTCACCGACGGGCCCGGCTGGTACCAGGACTACTGCGCGCTGCCCGACGACCGACGGCCCCACCTGCGCACCTACACGGTGCGCGACGCCCGCCCGGAGCTGGGCGAGGTGGACGTCGACGTCGCGCTGCACGGCATCGACGACGGCCACGCCGGCCCGGCCGCCTCCTGGGCCGCCGCCGCCGTTCCCGGCGACCGGATCGTCCTCCTCGGCCCCGACCGGCCGGGAACCGGGCGCGCCTGGGGTGTCGAGTGGGCGCCGCCGGCCGACGGCACGCTCTTCCTGGCCGGTGACGAGACCGCGGTCCCGGCGATCAGCGCGATCGTCGAGGCGCTGCCTGCCGGTCGCCGCACGATCGCGGTGCTGGAGGTCCCGGTCGCCGGCGACGTCCTCTCCCTCACCGTCCCGGCCGGGGTGGAGGTCCGCTGGCTGGTCCGCGGCGGGCGCGCCCGCGGCGAGGCGCTCGGCCCGGCCGTGCACGCCGCGCTGTGCGAGCTGGGCGTCGCCAAGCCCACCGCCGGTCAGGAGCCCGAGGACGTCGACCTGGAGAGCGGGATCCTCTGGGAGGTCCCCGAGGCGGGCCCCGACGGCTGCTACGCCTGGCTCGCCGGGGAGGCCGGGATGGTCAAGAAGCTGCGCCGCCGGCTGGTGCGCGATCTCGGCGTCCCGCGCACCTCGGTGGCGTTCATGGGCTACTGGCGGATCGGCGCGGCGGAAGGCGGCTGAGCGGAGCCGCCCCGGTGGCTCTACCGTCAGGATGTGCTGCGGACCCTGCTGCTCCTGCTGGCCCTGGTGGTGCTCGTCTGGATCGCGCTGACCGTGGTCGGCTGGGTGCTCAAGGGGCTGTTCTGGCTCGCCGTCGTCGCCCTGGCCGTGGCCGCCGGCACCGCCGTGCTCGGCTCGTCCCGGCGGGGCTGACCCGGTGACCGTGCTGCTGGTCGACGTCGCCAACGTGCTCGGCTCCCGCCCCGACGGCTGGTGGCGGGACCGCGCCGGCGCGACGGCCCGGCTGCTGGACCGGCTCGCCGCGCTGCGGACGGCGACCCTCGACGCACCGGACGGCGGGCAGGTCACCGTCACCCAGTTGGTCGCCGTCGTCGAGGGACAGGCGCGGGACGTCGAGGCGCCGGGCGGGCTGCGGCTCGTCCGCGCCGCGGGCAGCGGCGACGACGCGCTCGCCGCGACCGCCGGGGAGCTCGCCGACGAGGCCGACGACCTGCTCGTGGTGACCGCCGACCGAGGTCTGCGCGCGCGGCTGCCGGCGGCGGCCCGGGTCACCGGCCCCGGCTGGCTGCTGGCCGCGGCAGACTCCGCGGCCGGGCAGGACCAGGCGCCGTGACCGACCCCGCCGCTCGGCCCCTGACCGACCGACCCGCCGCGGTCCGATCCGCCGCCGACCTGGCCGCCACCGCGCTGGCCGCCGTCCGCCCCGAGCACCTGCCCGCCCGCACCCCGTGCGCCGACTTCGACGTTCGCGCGCTGCTGGACCACCTGGCCTGGGCGGCGCTGATCGCCCAGCGGTCGGCCACCCGGATGCCGCTCGACCCGCCGGCCCCGGGCCGGCCCGCGCCCTTCCTCGACGGGCTGCTCCCTGAGCAGTGGGCGGCGGCGATCGTCCCGGAGCTCGACGCCGCCGCCGACGCCTGGGCCGACCCGGCTGCGTGGGAGGGCGACACGGTGCTGGGTGGCGCCCCGCTGCCCGCTGCCGTCGTGGGGTCGCTGATGCTCACCGAGTTCGTGGTGCACGGCTGGGACCTGGCCAGAGCCGTGGACGCGCCGCTGGTCGTCCCGGCGGGCCTGGCCCGGAGCACCCTCGCCGCGGTCGAGCAGCTCGCGCCGATGGGCCGGGACGGCGGCTGGTACGGGCCCGCCGTCCCGGTGCCGGCCGACGCCGACCCGCTGGACCGCGCGCTGGCGCTGACCGGCCGCGACCCCGACCGGCGGGGCTGACCCGGCTCAGGCCCAGGTGGGGATGCGCACCTGCTTGAGCCGGGTCGAGCGGCGCCGCCCCGGCAGGCACGCGGCCAGGGCGACCAGCACGGCCGCGCCGTCCTCGATGGCGGCGGCCTGCCAGTCGGGCATCAGCCGCCCGGCCCACCGCCGCCAGGCGACACCGCCGTAGGAGCCGGCCAGCGCGCCGGCGATCCCGGCGGCCGCGGGCAGGGCGGCGTTCGCCCCGGCCCGCCGGGCCAGCAGCGCCCCGCCACCGGCGCCACTCACCAGCCGGCCCGGCAGCGCCTGCGCGCTGGTGCGCGCCGGGATGCCCGGCTGCTTGTCCGCGTAGACCTCCCCGCCCACCGACGCCAGGGAGGCGAGCTTCTTCAGCGCCCCAGTGTCCTGCGCGGTCAGCGTCGGCGCGGCGATGCCGAGCGAGCTGCGGCCTCCGGCGGCCACCCCGAGCAGCAGCGATCGGCACACCAGCCCGGCGCGCGCCCGCTGCCGGGGGAGGACGCGCTCCCGCGGGGTCGGCAGCCCGGACACCACCGCCTGCACGGTCGCCCCGTAGGCCAGGTGCGGCAGCGCGTCGGCGAGCCAGTCCGGGCTGCTCCACGTCGTCGGGTCGTCGACCCCCAGCGCGGCCACCGGGAGGTTCGTGGCCGCGCTGGACGCGGCGCCCTTGACCACCGCGCCCACCGGGAACGACAGCCTCACCCCGGCGGACCGGACGACGCTGGACACGACGCCCAGCGCCATGCCGTTGGCGATCCCGCTGAGGGCACCCAGAGCGGTGCGACGGGACTCCCGCTCCCGGCCGTTGCCGGTGATCGGGGTACCGGCCGCGCGGGCCAGCGCGTCGGCGGTCCGGTCGGGGAGGTCGCTGGCCGGCCGGCCGCGCACGGCCATGTCCAGCCAGGTGACGGCGTTGAGGGCGGTGGTCCCGGCGGCGCCGGCGAGGAGGCCGCGGGTGAAGGTCCCGGTCATGCCCTGACCCTGCGCGGGGATCCGGTGACCGGCAACCGCAGGGCCGGGTGGGCCCGGTGGGGCGGCAGCGTGGGCGCTCTCACCACGTCAGGACCCGCAACGCACCCGTCCGGGTGGCACCGTGGACGACAGCGCCCGAGGTCGTGTGCTCCCCGACCCCCGCCAGCCGTTCCGCGGTGCTGCGCGTCCACTCCCCGAAGGTCTGCCATGGTCCTGCCTGTCCCCACCCGTCTCCGCGATCGGGCCCCCGCCGCTCTGCTGCGCTCGGCGGCGAGCCGGGCCGCGCTGTCCTCCGTCCCGCCCGCGGCACCGCCCACGCTGCGCCGGCTGCAGGTCGCCGTCGCGGTCCTGTTCGGCCTCGACGGCTTCGTCTTCGGCAGCTGGGCCGCCCGGGTGCCCGACGTCAGCGCCGCCACCGGCGCGGGCCACACCGCCCTGGGCGTCGCGCTGCTGTGCCTCTCACTGGGCGCGCTGGCCTGCATGCAGGCCACCGGCGGGCTGTGCGCCCGGTTCGGCACCGGGCGGGTGGCGGCGCTGGCCGGCGTGGCCGCCAGCGTCAGCGCCGTCCTGCCCGGGCTGGCCGGCTCGGTGCCGGCCCTGTGCGCCGGGCTGCTCCTGTTCGGGGCCGTCACCGGTGCGGTGAACGTCGCCGCCAACAGCGTCGGGGTGCAGGTGGAGGGGCGGGCCGGCCGGCCGCTGCTGTCCGGCCTGCACGCGGCCTTCAGCGGTGGCGGGCTGCTCGGTGCGCTGATCGGTGGGCTGGCCTCGGCCGTGACCGGCGTGGCACCGCACCTGGCCGCCGTGGCGATCGCCGGGCTCGTCGCGATGGCGTGGGCCGGACCGGTGCTCGTCCGCGGCGACGTCGTCCAGCCGGTGGCCGACCCGCTCGCCGACGTCGCCGACGTCACGCGCGGACGCCGACCGACCGGTGTCCTGGTGCTGCTCGGCGCGGTGGCCGGTGCGACCGCGTACGGCGAGGGCGCGCTGAGCGACTGGGGTGCCCTGCACCTGCGCGAGCAGTTGTCCGCCGCGCCCGCACTCGCTGCCGCCGGGTATGCCGGCTTCTCCTCCGCGATGGCCGCCGGCCGGCTGGCCGGCGGCCGGCTGGTGCTCGCCCTCGGCGAGCGGCGCCTGCTGGTCGGGGGCTCGCTGCTGGCCGCGGCCGGCGCCCTCGCCGCGGTGACGACGACGTCGCTGCCGATCGCGCTGGCCGGCTTCGTGGTCGTCGGTCTCGGGCTGGCCAACGTCTTCCCGCTGGCGATCGCCCGGGCCGGTGCCCTCGGCGGCCCCTCGGGCGTGGCGCTGTCCACCACGGTCGGGTACACCGGGCTGCTCGGTGGCCCGCCGGTGATCGGCTTCCTCGCCGAGCACGCCGGGCTGCCCGCGGCGCTGGGCACCGTGGCGCTGGTGGCGGTGCTGGCTGCCGTTCTCGTCCTGGGCATCGAGGGCGAGCAGGTGCGGCGCCCGGTGCTGCCCCGGCGGGGCTGGGCGCAGCCGGTGGCGTTCGGGCGGCGTCCGGTGGCGGTCGTGCTGCGTCCGGTCGGAGGCGTGCTGCGCCCGGCCGCGGTCCGCGCGCACGTCGGTGTGTGCAGCTACGTGCACGACCTGCGGCTGCTCGAGGTCGGCTGACCGGGGCCCGCCCATCGCGTCCGGCCGCGGGTCCGTCGAGCCGTGCGTGAACTCGGTGTTCCGATCTCTCGCACCCCGTTGACCGGCGGGGGCCGGGGGAACACGCTGGCTCCCGCCTCACCCGGGGGCCACGAGCCGGAGGACCGCGATGACCGTCGAACCCGCACCCGCCCGAGCACCGCACGGACCCGGGCGGGGGGTCGAGGCGGAGACCGTCGACGCCGGCTACCTCGAGCGCAGGCAGCTCCGCGGCGGGACGGCGGGGTGGGTCCTGCTGGCCGGCCTCGGTGTCGCCGCGGTCATCTCCGGTGACTACGCCGGATGGAACTTCGGGCTGGCCGAAGGCGGCTTCGGCGGGCTGCTGATCGCCGTCGTCCTGATGGCGGTCATGTACTCGGCGATGGTCTTCGGCCTGGCCGAACTGGGCTCCGCGCTGCCGACCGCCGGCGGCGGCTACACCTTCGCCCGCCGGGCGCTGGGCCCCTGGGGTGGCTACGCGACCGGCGTGGCGGTGCTCATCGAGTACGCGATCGCCCCGGCGGCGATCGCCACCTTCATCGGTGCCTACGTGGAGTCGCTGGGGCTGTTCGGCATCACCGACGGCTGGTGGGTCTACCTCGTGGTCTATGCGCTGTTCATCGGCATCCACCTGCTCGGCGTCGGCGAGGCGCTGAAGGTGATGCTGGGGATCGCCGCGGTGGCCGTGGCCGGGCTGGTGCTCTACCTGGTCGGGGCGGTGCCCGCCTTCGACGCCGGCAACCTCACCGACATCGCGCCCACCGACGCCGCCGGCGCCTCGGAGTTCCTGCCCTTCGGCCTGATGGGCGTCTGGGCGGCCTTCCCGTTCGCCATCTGGTTCTTCCTCGCGGTCGAGTGCGTGCCGCTGGCCGCCGAGGAGGCCCGCGACCCCGCCCGGTCCATGCCGCGCGGCATCGTCGCGGCGATGGGCCTGCTGCTGGTGCTGGCCGTGCTGATGCTGGTGTTCACCGCCGGGGCCGGCGGCGCGCAGACGATGTCGGCCAGCGGCAATCCCCCGGTGGAGGCGCTCGAGGTCGCCGGTGCGTCCAGCGGCCTCACCACGGTGATCAACTACGCCGGCCTGGTCGGGCTGGTCGCCAGCTTCTTCTCGATCATCTACGCGTACTCGCGGCAGACCTTCGCGCTCTCCCGCGCCGGCTACCTGCCCCGTGCCCTGTCGGTGACCAACGGGCGCAAGGCGCCGGTGCTCGCGCTGCTCGTCCCGGGCGTGGTCGGCTTCCTGCTCTCGCTGACCGGGCAGGGCGCCATGCTGCTGAACATGGCCGTCTTCGGCGCCACGGTGTCCTACGTGCTGATGATGGTCAGCCACATCGTGCTGCGCCGCCGCGAGCCGGACCTGTCGCGGCCCTACCGCACACCCGGCGGCACGGTCACCACCGGCGTGGCCCTGGTGCTGGCCGCCGCCGCGGTGATCGCCACCTTCCTCGTCGACCGCACCGCAGCCCTCTGGACCCTCGGCGCGTTCCTCGCCTTCCTGGCCTACTTCGCCCTCCACAGCCGGCACCACCTCGTCGCCTCCGCGCCCGAGGAGGAGTTCGAGCTGCTGGCCGCCGCGGAGGAGGACGTGCGATGACCGTCCGCCGGACCACCCTGGGCGGACGCACCTTCGAGTTCCGCTCGCTGGCCGACCTGCTGGCCAAGGCCACTCCGCACCGCTCCGGTGACGTGCTCGCCGGGGTGGCGGCGGAGTCCGCGGCGCAGCGGGTCGCCGCCCAGTACGTGCTGGCCGACCTGCCGCTGGCCACCTTCCTCACCGAGCAGGTGGTCGGCTACGACGAGGACGACGTCACCCGGCTGATCCTGGACACCCACGACCCGGCTGCCTTCGCCCCCGTCGCGTCGCTGACCGTGGGGGAGTTCCGCGACTGGCTGCTGGCCCGCGCGGCGGAGCGGGACGAGGCGGCGATCTCCGCCCTGGCCCGCGGCCTCACCCCGGAGATGGTCGCGGCGGTGTCCAAGCTGATGCGGAACGCCGACCTGGTCGCCGTCGCCCGCCGCACCCGGGTGGTCACCGGGCTGCGCAGCACGCTGGGGCTGCCGGGGCGGCTCGCCTCCCGGCTGCAGCCCAACCACCCCACCGACGACCCGGTCGGCGTCACCGCCGGCGTGCTCGACGGACTGCTGCACGGCTGCGGCGACGCGGTCATCGGGATCAACCCGGCCACCGACTCCCCGGCGCAGACCGTCGAGCTGCTCGAGCTGCTCGACGCGGTGATCAGCCGCTACGAGATCCCCACCCAGTCCTGCGTGCTCGCCCACGTGACGACGACGCTGCGGGCGCTGGAGGCCGGCGCCCCGGTGGACCTGGTCTTCCAGTCGGTGGCCGGCACCCAGGCCGGCAACCGCGGGTTCGGCGTCACCCTCGACCTGCTCGCCGAGGCCCGGGCGGGCGCGCTGGAGCTGGGCCGGGGCACCGTCGGGCGCAACGTCACCTACTTCGAGACCGGCCAGGGCTCGGCGCTGTCGGCCGACGCCCACCACGGCGTCGACGGCCCGGTCGACCAGCAGACCCTGGAGTGCCGCGCCTACGGGGTGGCCCGGCGGTTCGAGCCGCTGCTGGTGAACACCGTCGTCGGCTTCATCGGCCCGGAGTACCTCTACGACGGCAAGCAGGTGGTGCGCGCCGGGCTGGAGGACCACTTCTGCGGCAAGCTGCTCGGCCTGCCGATGGGCGTCGACGTCTGCTACACGAACCACACCGACGTCGACGGCGACGACACCGACACCCTCACCCTGCTGCTCGGCGCGGCGGGCTGCGCCTTCGTCATCGCCGTCCCGGGGTCGGACGACGTGATGCTGCACTACCAGTCGCTGTCGTTCCAGGACGTGCTGACCGCCCGGTCGGTGCTGGACCTGCGGCCGGCGCCGGAGTTCGAGGCGTGGCTGGCGCGGATGGACCTGCTCGACGACGCCGGCCGGGTGCGGGAGCTGACCGCCGACGCCCCCGCCGCCCGCGCCCT
This sequence comes from Modestobacter sp. SYSU DS0511, assembly GCF_054050755.1. Taxonomy (NCBI): domain Bacteria; kingdom Bacillati; phylum Actinomycetota; class Actinomycetes; order Geodermatophilales; family Geodermatophilaceae; genus Modestobacter; species Modestobacter sp. SYSU DS0511. Next base: position 89,595 of record NZ_JBJGZY010000007.1, on the reverse strand, counting down.
GCTGGCGGCGGCCCGATGACCACCCCCGACCGCCAAAATGGCCATTTCGGCGGAGCTGAGGCCCGCCACAATGGCCATTTCGGCGAGGCTGAGGACCCGTGGGGGGTGCTGCGGAACGCGACCCGGGCGCGGGTGGCGCTGGGCCGCGCCGGTGACGCGCTGCCCACCGCCCGGGAGCTGGAGTTCCGCGCCGCGCACGCCGCCGCCCGCGATGCCGTGCACACCCCGCTGGACGGCGACCGGCTGTGCGCCGCGCTGACCGCGGCCCGCGTCGACCTGGACGTGCTGGAGGTGCACAGCGCCGCACCCGACCGGACCACCTACCTGCAGCGCCCCGACCTCGGCCGCCGCCTGGCGGAGGGGACGACGCTGCCCGGCGGCGCGCACGACCTGGCGCTGGTGATCGCCGACGGGTTGTCGCCGCGGGCGGTGCACGACCACGCGGCCGGCACCGTGGCGGCGGTGCTCGACCGGCTGCCCGGCTGGTCGGTGGCGCCGCTGGTGGTGGCGTCCCAGGCGCGGGTGGCCCTGGGCGATCCGATCGGCGCGGCGATCGGCGCGGCGGCCGTGGTCGTGCTGGTGGGGGAGCGGCCCGGGCTCTCCTCCGCCGACAGCCTCGGCCTCTACCTGACCTGGGGCCCGCGGCCGGGCCGGGCCGACTCCGAGCGCAACTGCATCTCCAACGTCCGCCCGCCGCACGGGCTCGGCTACGCGGAGGCGGCCGACACCCTGGCCGGGCTGCTGCACGCCGCCCGCGCGCTGGGCGCCTCCGGCGTCGCCCTCAAGGACGAGGGCGCGGCCCTGCCACCGGGGGTCGGCTGACCGGTCAGTCCGCCGGCGTGGCCTCCGGGATCCGGGGGTCCAGCTCGTCGTCCCGCGGCGGGTTCTTCCACTCGACCAGCAGCAGTGACGCGTCGTCGCTGGTCCGCCCGGCGCGGGCGGCCATCAGGGCGTGCGACAGCCGGCGCACGGTCTCCGCGCAGCTCAGCCCGGCGCGGGTGTGCTCCTCCAGCAGCGCCTGCAGCCGGGCCTCCCCGAACTGCTCCCCGCCGTCGAGCCGCTCCTCGACCACCCCGTCGGTGAAGAACAGCAGCCGGTCCCCGGCCTCCAGACGGACCGACCGCGACTGCGGGTGTCCGGCACCCAGGCCCACCGGCCGGCTGACCGGACCGGTCAGCTCGCCGATCACGCGGCCGCGGCGCACCCACAGGGCGGCCGGGTGGCCGGCGTTGACCCAGGTGAACTGCCCGGTCCGGGTGTCCAGCCGACCGAGCTGGGCGGTGGCGAACCGGCCCGGGAACGAGTCGGCGACCACCTGGTCCATCTCGGCGTAGATCCCCTCCAGTGGCGCGTCGGCCCGCCGCCCGTGCCGGTGGGCGCCGACGACGACGGTGGCCATGGTCGCCGCGTCGAGGCCGTGGCCCATGGCGTCGACGACGGCCACGTGCAGCAGGTGCTCGTTCAGGGCGTAGTCGAAGGCGTCCCCACCGACCTCGTAGGCGGGCTCGAGCACCCCGGCCAGGTCGACGTCCGGGGTCGTCATCATCAGCGGGGGCAGGGTCTGCCACTGCAGCTGCGCCGCCAGGGTCATCGGCCGGGTCTTGCGCGCTTGAATGAAGGTGTCGGTGTAGTCGGACTTGGTCACCACCATGTCGGCCACCAGCCCGGCCAGTCGCTGGGCCAGCCGGCGGTCGTGGTCGTCGAGGCGGGGCAGGGTCAGGGACAGCACCCCGACCCGGTCGGAGCCGTCGAGCATCGGGAGGTGCAGCCGCACCGCACCGCCGGGTTGCCGCACCTCGACCGGGGCGTTGGTGGTGAACGCCCGTCCGACGTCACTGCCGTCGATGCGCACCGGGTCGCCGACCAGGCCCCGGCCGGTCAGCGGCTGGAGCCACACCTGGTCGTAGTCCTGCAGGTGGATGCTCACGTCGCGGGCGCCGGCGATGCCCGCCTCCTGGGCCACGAGCGGGCCCACCAGCCGCGGGGGGATGAGGTGGGCCCGGTCGAGCAGCGCGCCCAGCAGCCGCTCACCGACGCTCTCGGTGCTCGGGTGCTGCTGTCCGGGTTCGCCGAAGCCGCCGCCGTTCGTCACCCGAAGACCATGATCGCCGGGCAGGCGGGGCAAACACGACCGTCGGTGATGGCGCGATCACACGCCCGCGGGGTCGGCGGGGGTCGTCCGGGGCAGCCGGCGCAGCGGACCGATGCGCATGACCGAGCTGAGCAGCGCCTCCATCGGGTGCCGCTGGGGCCGCTGCACCTCGGCCGGCCAGTCCGGCACCATGTCCGGGTCGGCGGGAGCGGCCTCCGCCTCGGCCACCCGGCCCTGCAGCCGGGCCCGCACCTCCTCGGCGGTGTACGACCGGCGGTGCCGCTCGTGGCGCAGCAGCACCGCCCCGGTGGCGGCAACCCCGGCGATTCCGGCGACTCCGAGCAGCTTCCCGACCCGCATGACCCCGTACCGTAGTGGTGTGGCTCACAATCGCACCGGGTTCGTGCGTGGCACCTCCGCGCGGGCCCTCTCGTTGCACGAGGCCGGCGAGCTGACCCGGACCGGCGACGTGTGGGTGTTCCGCGGTGGCTCGCTGGCCGACCGCGCCGTCCAGACGGTCACCAACGCCCCGGTCAACCACGTCGGCATGGCCGTCGTCCTCGACGACCTGCCGCCGCTGCTGTGGCACGCGGAGCTCGGTCACTCGCTGGCCGACGTCTGGACCGGGCGGCACCAGCGGGGCGTGCAGCTGCACGACCTCGCCGACGCCGTCTGCGTCTGGCGGAAGCGGTACGGGCAGCAGGCATGGCTGCGCCAGCTGGTCGGCCCCGCCGACGACGGCGGGGTGACCCGGGAGATGGAGGACGCCGTGCTGCGCACCATCGCCCGGCTGGACGGCAAGCCGTTCCCCACGACGCGGGGGCTGGTCCGGGGCTGGGTCAACGGCCGGCTGCGGCGGCACGAGACCAACGACACGGTCTTCTGCGCCGAGCTGGTCGCCGCCACCTACACCGCGATGGGGCTGCTGCCGGCCGACCGGCCGCTGAGCTCCTACGACCCGGGCAGCTTCTGGTCCGGCGACGCCCTGGAGCTCGTCGACGCCCAGCTCGGCCCGGAGATCCGGGTCGACGTCGCGCTCGACGCCCCCTGCCGCTGACGCCGGTCAGTCCGGGAGGCGCCCGGCGACGTCGGCGGGGGTGAGCCGTCCGGCCAGCAGGTCCGCGGCCACCGAGTCCACCGACCGCCCGGAGGCCCACGCGTGCGCCCGCAGCAGGGCCAGCGCCGCGGGTGCGTCGACGTCCCACGCCATCGCGGACCGCCCGACCGCCTCCCAGACCGCCGCTCGCCGGGCGGCCGCCGGGGTGTGCAGCCAGCCCGGGCCGTCCTCCGCCGTCCAGGACGACCACAGCGCCGCGTCACCGAGCGCCGAGGTGATCAGCGCGCCGACCGCGAACGCGTCGAAGACGTCCAGCCGCGGCACCTCCTCGGGCTCGGCGAGGAAGACGTCGAGCACGCCCACGCCGGTCAGCGCGGACCGGAGCGGCAGGCAGACCACGCCGCGGAACGGGGTGCTGGCGAGCACGAGGTCGGCGTAGGCGGGCCAGCGCCGGTGCAGGTCGGCCGGCACCGCGAAGACCGGCTGCCCGGTGCCGTACACCGCCGCGCACGGCCCCTCGCCGGCGGTGAACTGCAGCCGCTCGGCCCGGCCCGCCTCCGGTGAGCTCGCGCCCAGCGGAGTGCGGCCCCGGGCGCCGGCTCGCACGCTGAACCCGACGCCGTCGACGGCCAGCACCCGCGCGGCTGCCAGGGCCAGCCGGTCCGGCAGCAGCTCCAGCTCGCCGGCGCCGGCCGGATCCGGCGTCTCGGCGGCCACGGCTGCCGAGAAGCGTTCCGCCAGGCTCACCCGGCCAGCCTCCCGGTAGCCGCGCCCCCGGTCCACCCGACCGCGATCGCGCCGTCCCGGGGAGACCCGGGCGGCGCGGCGATGCCGCAGGCGACCGGTCCGGGTCGGCCCACCGCCGTCAGGCGGCCGCGGGCTCCTCCGGGCGCGCGCCGAGGATCGGCAGCCGCACGGTGAAGGTGCTCCCGGCCCCCGGCTCGGACCGCACGGTCAGCGTGCCGCCGTGCGCCTCCTGGACGACCGCCCGGGCCAGCGGGAGCCCCTGGCCGGTGCCGCGTCCCACGTCCTTCGTGGTGAAGAACGGGTCGAAGATCTTCGCGCGCACGTGGTCGGGGATGCCGGTGCCGGTGTCGCTGATCCGGATCACCACCTGCTCCCCCTCGACGGCGGTGCTGACGCCGATCGTCCCGCGGCGGCCGGTCTCCTCCACCGCGTCGGCGGCGTTGACGATGAGGTTGAGGAAGACCTGGTTCAGGTCGGCGATGTTGCACCGCACCGGCGGGATCGCACCGAGGTCCAGCTGCAGGTCGGCCACGCTGCTCACCTGGTGGCGGGTCACGGTCACCGTCGCGGCGAGCGCCTCGTTCAGGTCCGCCGGCACGTGCTCGCTGTGCCCGGGGTGGCTGAAGGTCTTCATCGCCCGGACGATCGTCGCCACCCGGTCGATCCCGGCCAGCGTCTGGGCGACCGCGCTGGGCACCTCCTCCTGCAGGTAGTCGAACTCGACACCTTCCTCGGCCTCCCGCATCCGGGCCTGCCGCTCGGACCACTCCATCGGCTCCTCGCGGTCCAGCATCCCGCGGTAGAGCACGAGCATCGACATGAGGTCGGCGAACGCGTCGGCCAGGAACCGGGCGTTGTCCCCGACGTACTGGATCGGGGTGTTGATCTCGTGCGCCAGCCCCGCCGACAGCCGCCCGAGCGACTCGAGCTTGGACTCCCGGTGCATCTCGGCGTCGCGGGCCTTGCGGTCGGTGATGTCGCGGGTGCACATCTGCACCTCGGTGATCCGGCCGTCGGCGTCGCGCAGCACGGAGGAGATGGCCTCCACCCACACCCAGTGGCCGTCCCGGTGCCGCAGCCGGAAGGTGAGCTCGCCGCGGCCGGCGTCGGCGCGGAACTGCCCGTCGCTGTGCAGCAGGGTGCCGAGGTCGTCGGGGTGCACGAGGTCCAGCGCACGCGTGCCGATCACCTGTTCGGGGCTCAGGCCCAGGACGCAGGCGATCGCCGGGGAGACGTACCGGATGGTGCTGTCCGGGTCGTGCTGGCTGATCAGGTCACCGCTGTTCTCGGCCAGCAGCCGGTGCAGCGCCTCCGACCGGGCCAGCGAGACCTCGGCGGCGCGCCGCCCGCTGATGTCCCGCAGGAAGGCGTGGAACCGCCACGTGCCGCCCCACCGCATCCGTCCCACGGTCAGCTCGATCTCGATCTGCCGGCCGTCCTGGTGCTGGGCGCGCATCTCCACCGGGCCCAGCGGCAGCTCGGCGTCGTCCAGTTCGTGGAGCCGGGTCAGGGCATCCCGGTACTCGTGGCGGAGCCGGGAAGGGACGATCAGGTCCAGCAGTGGCTGCCCGAGCGCCTCCTCGGCGGACCAGCCCAGCAGCGACCGTGCCGCGCCGTTCCAGGCGTTGATCGTTCCGTCGTGGTCCATGCCGACGAAGCCGTCACCGGTGGTGGCCAGCATCCCGCCCAGCTGGGCGTCGCTCTCGCGCCGTCGCGTGGCGTCGCTGAACTTGCTGACCGCGCCGACGACCCGGCCGTCGACCAGCACCGGCAGGCTGCGGCCCTCGATGGCGATCAGGGAGCCGTCGCCCCGCCAGACGATCGTGTCCTCGTCGACGAAGGGGATCCCCTCGGTGACCACCTGGCGCTGGGGGCACTCGTGGAAGGGGAAGGGTGAGCCGTCCGGGCGGGAGTGGTGGATGAGCGAGTGCAGCTGTGCGCCCACGAGGTCGTGCAGGTGGTGGCCGAGGACCGCTGCGGCGGCCGGGTTGGCGTAGCGGCAGACGCCGTCGGCGTCGATGGAGTAGATGCCGTCGGCGCAGGCGTCCAGCAGCGCCCGCACGTGTGTGCGGGGCACCAACGCCTCCTCGACAGCGGCCGTCAGCTCGGCGGTGCGTGCGTCGGTCATCAGGCACCGGTCCCGACGACGAGCAGCCGGCCGGTGATCTGGTCCTGCTGGAGGAAGTTCTCCAGTCGGTGCACCAGCGGTTCGGTGACCGTCGTCCCGCGGCCCACGAGCAGGACGCCGGACGTGGTGGTGACGTCGTCGAACACCAGCATGCCGGGGCGCAACTCGGCGATGGTGACCTCGTAGGGGATCGCGGCTGCCTCCTCGGTCGCGTGGCAGCGGATGAGCGCGTCGAGCACCTCGGGGTCGTAGGCACCGGCGTCGGCCCGCAGCGTGGCGATGGAGTCCTGCACCGAGGGGCGCCGGTCCAGGCTCATGTGGAAGTCGACCGCCACCTTGAGGATCCGGGACGCCACGGGCAGGTCCGCACCCACGGGGACGCCGGGCCCCGAGCCGTGGCCGTCGTAGCGGAACGGCTGCCAGCCGATCGCGTCGGCCACGTGCTCCAGCCGCGGGATGCGGGCGACGAGGTCCCGGCTGACCTGCGGGATCCGGCCCAGCATGGCCCGCTCGTCCTCGTCGAGCGGCCGTCCGCCGTCGATCTTGGCGAAGACCGACGGGGGGATGCTCACCACGCCGAGGGCGCCGAGCACCGAGGTGATCTCGATCTCCCAGGGGTCCTCCACCTCGAGCGCCTCCGCCAGCTCCAGGACCGTGCGGGTGACCCGCGAGGTCCGTGCGAACGCGGTGGGCTGGGCGATCGCGAGCGTGGCGGCCAGTGCGTCGACGGTGCGCCGCAGGGTCGTCGCCAGCAGCTCCTTCTCCGCGGTCATCAGCCGGTTGAGCTCCACCGCGTTGTCCAGCTCCTCGAGCAGCACGTCCGGGGGGCAGGGCTTGGTGAGGAACCGGTAGACGTGCCCCTCGTTCACCGCAGCGATGGCGGCCTGCGTGTCGGCCTGGCCGGTGAGCAGGACGCGGACGATCTCCGGGTGCCGGTCGCGAATCCGGGACAGCAGCGTCGCCCCGTCCATCTCGGGCATGCGCATGTCGCAGACGACGACGTGCACGGACTCGGTCTCGAGCAGTTCGAGGGCGGCGGCCCCACCGGTGGCCGTGTGCACCGTGAACTGCTTGCGCAGCTGGCGGCGGAGACCGTCGAGGATCGCGACCTCGTCGTCCACCAGCAGGATGGACGAGGAGTCGCGCCCGGCGCGCTGCGGCGCTGCGGAGAGGTGGGTCATGGGGAGGTGCCTCCGGTGCCGATGCGGTCGAGCCGCCTGAATGGGCGTACACGATCGTTTCGGTACCGCTCAGGCTCGGCTGGAGTCGGCACGGGCCGGGGTGACCCGCACGGGTGACCCACGCCACTCGCGGTCCCGGGTCAGCGGCGCACGGACTGCACCGCCGCTCCGGCCAGGGTGAGCACCGTGTCGTCCTCGTCGGCCAGCGCCGGGTCGTGGGTCACGCAGACCACCAGCCGACCGGCCAGCGCGCGGCGCAGGTCGGTGACCAGGGCGGCCGCCGTCGGCGGGTCCAGGTGGGCGGTGGGCTCGTCGAGCAGCACCACCTCCCGGTCGGCCAGCAGCGCGCGGGCGACGGCGAGCCGCCGGCGCTCCCCGCCGGACAGCGACGCCCCGCCGGCCCCGACCGGGGTGTCCAGCCCGGCGGGGAGCGAGGCGAGGAGCGGGCCCAGCCCAGCGTCGGTCAGGGCCCGGCGCATCGCCCGCTCACCGGCCTCGCCGGCGAGCGCTCCGCGCCGCCGGGCCAGGGCGAGGTTGGCGCGCAGCGAGGCGTCGAAGACGTGGGCGTCCTGCGGGCACCAGGCCATCGCCGCCTGCACCTCGGCGCGGGTCAGCCGGGCGACCGGCACCGGACGCCGGCCGTCGCCGAGCACGTACTCACCCGACGACGGTCGCAGCGCGGCCAGCAGCACCGACAGCAGCGTCGACTTCCCCGACCCGGACGGGCCGGTGACCACGAGCCAGCCGTTGCCGGCGGTGGCGACCAGGTCCAGGTCGCGCAGCACGCCCGGGCGCCCGGGCCAACCGGCCGACAACGACTCGGTGGCCAGCTCGCGGACCGGTCGCGGCGCGGGCAACCGGTCGGCCGGCGCGGGGTCGGCGGCCACCGGCTCGGCCAGCACCGCCGTGATCCGCGCCCGTGCGTCGGACAGCGCCAGCCGGTGCCGCCGGGCGGCGTTGATCGCGGCCAGCGGCTCCAGCAGCGCCAGCGGCGCGAGCGCCAGGACGGCCGCCACCGGGGCGGAGATCTCCCCGGCGCGCACCGCGACCGCGCCGGCGGCGAGCGCCAGGACGGCGGCCGCACCGGTGGCGAACGCCGCGATCGCGTCCCCGACCGCGACGGCGGCGGCGCCGGACCGGGCAGCCCGCCCCTGGCGGCGCCCGAGGGCGTCCAGCCGGTCGACGGAGTCGGGGACCAGGCCGTGCGCGCGCAGGTCGGCGGCCGCCTCGAGGGTGGCGGTGGTCTCCCGGAGGGTCACCGTCTGCAGCTCGGCGGTGGCGCGGGAGGCGCCCCGGTCGGCCCAGCGGTGCACCAGCAGCACGAGGAGCACCGCGGCGGCCAGCACCGCGGCCACCAGTCCGCCGGCCAGCGGGTCCAGCACGGTGAGCACCGCCGTCGTGAGCACGAGCACCGCGCCGGCCACCAGCGGCGGGGTGACCACCCGCACGGAGAGGTCCTGCACCAGGCCGACGTCGCCGACCAGCCGGGCCAGCGCCCGCCCGGGGGTGCGGTCGGCGGCCGGGCCCTGGGCCACCAGCGCCTGCCAGAGCTGCAGCCGGGTGGCCGAGGCCAGTCGGAAGGTGGCGTCGTGGGTGGCCAGCCGCTCCAGCCAGCGCAGCACCGCCCGGCCCAGGCCGGAGGCGCGGACCGCGACGATGGCGACCATCAGGGTGAGGATCGGCGGCTGCTCGGCGGCCCGCACGATCAGCCAGCCGGAGACGGCGGTGAGCGCGACCCCCGCCGCGCTCGAGGCGGCGCCGTAGGCCACCGCCTTCGCCAGCACCCGCCGCGGCCAGCCCGGCCCCGCGACCGCCGTCCCCGGGACGGTTGCGAACTCCGCGCCGAGAGCAGGGCTCGGCGGTTCGCTCTCCGCGCCGGGAGCGGGGGCCGCGGCTGTGCTCTCCGCGCGGGGAGCGGGCGGGATGGAGGTCAGCGGCGGGGCGCCGGGAGGCGCGGGCAGCTCCACGGTGCGGTCGGCGAGCGCGGCCAGCGCCGGCTCGTGCGTGACCAGCACGGTGCACAGCGACCCGCGCAGCCGGTGCAGCACGGCGGCCACCCGGGCGGTGGCGGCGGTGTCCAGGGAGGCGGTCGGCTCGTCGAGCAGCAGCACCCGGGCGCCCCGCTGCACCCGCACCAGGGCCCGGGCCAGGGCCACCCGCTGCAGCTCACCGGGGGAGAGGGTGCGGCAGACCCGGTCGCGCAGGTGCTCACCCTCCACCCACTCCAGTGCGGTCTCCGCGAGCGACGTGGCCCGCTCGGGGGTGAGGTCCCCGGCGTGCCGCCGCAGCTCGTCGACGACGGTGTCGGCGACGGTGCGCGGGAACTGCGGGACGACGGCGACGTCCTCGGGAACCAGCGCGGTGCCGGTGACGTCGGCGCCCGCGCCGTCGAGCAGCTGGCCGGCCAGCACCGCGAGCACGGTGGACTTGCCCGAGCCGCTGGGCCCGCGCAACGCGACCAGCTCCCCGGGCGCGACGGTCAGGACGGCGCCGTCGACCGCGGGGACCCCGCGGCCGGGGAAGCGGACGGTCAGGTCGGTGACGGCGATGCCGCGCGGTTCCCCGGCCGGCGGTGACCCGACGACCGGGCGCGGCAGCGGGGTGGCCAGCACCCCGCGCGCGGCGGCCGCGGCCTCGGCGGCGTCCTCGGCGGCGTGGTGGGCCGAGCCGAGCGCGCGCAGCGGGGCGAACGCCTCCGGGGCCAGCAGCAGCGCGAGCAGCCCGGCCTCCAGGCCGATGCCGCCCTCGACCAACCGGATGCCGACGGTGACGGCGACCAGCGCGACCGACAGGGTGGCGAGCACCTCCAGCACCAGCGAGGAGAGGAACGCGGTGCGCAGCGTGGCGAGGGTGCGGCGGCGATGGGTCTCGCCGAGGTCGGCGAGCGCGGTCAGCTGGTCGGCGGCGCGGCCGAGGCCGCTGAGCACCGGCAGCCCGCGGACCAGCTCGGCGACGTGGCCGGCGATCCGGTCCAGCGCGCGGGCGGCCTCGGCGGTCTCGTCGCGGGTGTGCAGCCCGACCAGCGCCATGAACAGCGGCACCAGTGGCAGGGTCACCGCGACCAGCAGGGCGGAGAGCCAGTCGGTCACGCCCAGCACGGCCAGCAGCACCGGCGGGACGACGGCGGTCTGCGCCAGCGCCGGCAGGTAGGTGGCCAGCGCCGGGCCGAGGTCGTGCAGCCGGGTGGTGGCGAGCACGGCCGCGGGGCCGGTGCCGCCGGCGGCGGTCACCGCCTCGCCCTGCCCGCCCAGCAGCCGGAGCAGCAGCCGGCGGCGCAGGGTGTCCTCGGCGCGGCGGGCGTCGCGGGTGGCGACGACGGTGCCGAGCCCACCGGCGAGCGCCCGCACGGCGGCACCGAGCAGGGCCACCCCCAGCGCCGGGGCCAGCTCGGTCGTCGCGGCCTGACCCGCGAAGACGTCGGCGACCGCCCGGGCGAGCCCGGCGGCCAGCAGCACCACGCCGGTGGTCTGCACCAGCGCCAGGGCGGCGGCGCGGGCGATCGCGCCGGGCAGCCCCGGCACGCCGGCGAGCGCGCCCAACGGCCCCCGTCCTGCGGAACGGCTGCCGGCCCCGGTGACCTGCTCGGTCACCGGGGCCGGAGTCGGTACGGCGGAGCTCACGCGGACACCGGCTCCTCGTGCGGGGTCTGCGGTTCGGCGGTCAGCCGCTTGCGGAACACCCAGTAGGTCCACGCCTGGTAGCCGAGCACGATCGGCAGGCCGAACCCGGCCGCCCAGGTCATGACGGTGAGGGTGTAGTCGCTCACCGATGCGTCGGCGATCGTGACGTCGAACGCGGGGTCGATCGTCGAGGGGACGACGACCGGGTACGCGGCGCCGAAGATCGTCGCGGCCGAGGCGAGCATGACGGCCGCCCACGCGGCGAACGCCGGTCCTTCCCGGTCCACCCGCAGGTAGCTCCAGGTGAGCAGCACCGCGAGCGCGGCGACCAGCCAGAGGACCGCGGTGACCATCGTGCCCGAGCGGAGCTGGACCAGGCCGGCCCACAGCAGCAGCGGCAGGGCGGCGACCGGGGACCAGCGGGTGGCGAACCGGCGGGCGGCCAGCCGGACCGGGCCGTCGGTCTTCAGGGTGAGGAACACCGCGCCGTGCACCATCGAGAAGGCGAGCACCGCGACGGCGCCGAGCAGCGCCGCCCAGCCGACGCCGGCGAACGCGCCGCCGACCCGGGTGCCGTCGGCGTCGATGGGCAGACCGAGGGTGGTGCTGCCCAGCGCTGCGCCGATGCCGAGGGCGGCGATCAGCGACCCGGCGGTGATCACGTGCGTCCAGGTGCTGTCCCACTGAGCGGTGTGGTGCGAGTGGCGCCACTCGAACGCCACCGCCCGGATGATGAGGCCGAACAGCACCAGCACGAAGGGCAGGTACAGCGCGGGCAGCCAGGTCGCGTACCAGCCGGGGAAGGCGGCGAAGACGGCGCCGGCGGCGGTGATCAGCCACACCTCGTTGCCGTCCCACAGCGGGCCGATGCTCCGCAGCATCAGGTGGCGGTCGGCCTCGCGGCGGCCGATCACCGGCAGCAGGGCGGCCACGCCGAAGTCGAAGCCCTCCAGGAGCAGGAAGCCGATCCAGAGCACCGCGACGGCGGCGAACCAGACTGTCTGCAGGTCCATGTCGTTCTCTCTCGCGTCTCGGTCAGGTCGTGGGCTGGGTCGGCTCAGTAGGCGAACGAGAGGACGTCGTCCTCGTCGGCGCGGCGGGTGCTGGCGCTGCCCGGCGTGACGTCGGCGCCGCCGCTGACGTCGTCGTCCGGGCCGCCCTCGGGGGTGTGCCCGGGGGTGGGGGCGCCGTCGCTGGTGGTCACGCCCCGGCGGATGAAGCGGGTGAGCAGCCACAGCTCGACCACCGCGAGCGCGCCGTAGACCAGGGTCAGCGCGATCAGCGAGGTCCACACCTCGGCGGCGCTGACGCCGGGGGAGACCGCCTGGGCGGTGAAGAAGTAGACCTGCTCCTCGCGCGGGACGTCCGGGTTCGGGTGGACGACGAAGGGCTGGCGGCCCATCTCGGTGAAGATCCAGCCGGCCGCGTTGGCCAGGAACGGCGCGCCCATGGCCAGCAGTGAGCCGTAGACGCCGATCCTCGACGTCGGCACCCGGCCCCGGCGGGTGGACCACAGGGCGTAGGCGCCGACCGCGGCCGACACCAGGCCCATGCCGATCATGATCCGGAAGTTCCAGTAGGTGACCGCCAGCAGCGGCGTGTAGTCGATCTCCTCGCCGGCCTTGTCCCCGAACGACGGGTCGTCGGGGTAGGTGGCGCCGTAGGCGGCGGAGTACTCCTCCTGCAGCTCGTTGACGCCGGGGACGGCGGTGGAGAAGTCGCCGTGGGCGAGGTAGGAGAGCAGGTAGGGGACGGTCCAGGAGTGCACGTCGTCGCACTCGTTGCTGCCCAGCTTGCCGAAGGCGAAGACCGAGAACGGGGCGGGCGCCTCGGTCGTGCAGAGCGCCTCGGCCGAGGACATCTTCAGCGGCTGCTGCTGGTACATCAGCTTGGCCTGGTAGTCGCCGGTGACCGCGACCAGCACGAAGGCCAGCAGCGAGACCACGCCACCCAGCCGCGCCGAGCGGCGCCACACCGAGTGGTCCGTCTCCTCCGGGCTGAGCCCGGCCAGCCGGCGCTTGCGCAGGTGGTAGAGGCCGACGCCGACCAGGGCGGCGCCGGCGACCATGAGCGCACCGGCGATGGTGTGGCTGAAGGCCGCCAGCGCGGTGTTGTTGCTGAGCACCGCGAGGAAGTCGACCTGCTCGGGGCGGCCGGTGGCGTCGTTGGTGACGACGCCGACCGGGTGCTGCATCCAGGAGTTGGCCGCGATGATGAAGTAGGCGCTGACGATCGAACCGATCACCGCAGCCCACAGCGACGCCAGGTGCAGCTTCTTCGGGATCCGGCCCCAGCCGAAGATCCACAGGCCGAGGAAGGTCGACTCCAGGAAGAAGGCGAGCAGCGCCTCGAGCGCCAGCAGCGAGCCGAAGACGTCACCGACGAACCGGCTGTACTCGCTCCAGGCGAGGCCGAACTGGAACTCCTGCACCAGCCCGGTCGCGACGCCGAGGACGAAGTTGATCAGGTAGACCCGACCCCAGAAGCGCGTCATCCGCAGCCACTCGGGCTTGTCGGTGCGCACCCACATGGTGTGCATGACCGCCACCAGGATCCCCAGCCCGATGGTCAGCGGGACCATCAGGAAGTGGTAGACGGTGGTGATCCCGAACTGCCAGCGCGCCACGTCCAGGACGTCCACGGGCCTGCCCCTCTTCTCGCGTCGTACGATCGACACGTTCTTCTACGGTTCGTAGAACTCTTTTCTACGCCTCGTAGAACCAAAGTTCTACGACCGGTAGAGACGATCGGCTGTGAGACGCCAGACAGGGGAGGGACCTTTGGCCTCGATGGGAGAGCTGGAACGCACCGTCATGGACTGGCTGTGGGCCGCCGGCGGTCCGGTGAGCGCCGCGCAGGTGCGGGACGGCCTCAATGCGGCCGGTGGCGACCGTGACCTCGCTCTCACCACCGTGCACACGGTCCTCGGCCGGCTGGAGCAGAAGGGCTTCCTCGTGCACGACGACGCGCGTCCCCGCCGGTTCGCCCCGCGGGCCTCGCGCGAGGACCACGCCGCGGAGCTGATGCGCGAGGTCCTCGGGCAGGCCGCCGACCGGCAGGCCGTGCTCGCCCGGTTCGTGGGTGGTGTCGACGCCGAGGAGGCCCGCATGCTGCGTGAGCTGCTGGCCGGTGCCGACCGGCCGGGGCAGGACGCCGGCGCCCCCTGACCGTGCTCCCCGCGACCGCGACCGCGCTCGCCGCCCTCGCCGCGCTGCTGGCCTGGCCGGTGCCCGCGGTGCTGGCCCGGGCCGGCTGGGTGCGGCGCGACCCGCTGGCCGCGCTGGTCTGCTGGCAGGCGATCGGGCTGGCCGGTGGGCTGTCCATCATCGGCGCGCTGCTGGTGCACGGCCTGGCGCCATGGGGTCACTCGCTGCCCGAGGCGTGGTGGCACTGGGTCACCCGACAGCCGGCCACCGAACCGGTGCGTGGTGACCACTGGGTGGCGCAGACCCTCGCCGCGGTGCTCGCGGTGGAGCTGCTCGGGGTGCTCGCCCTGTCCTGGGTGCGCACCGCCCGGACCCGGCGGCGGCACCGGGAGCTGCTGGAGCTCGTCGTCGCCCCCCGCCCGCCCGGCGCGGTCGACCCCGCTGCCGAGACGCTGCTGCTGGACCACCCGGCGCCGGTCGCCTTCTGCATCCCGGGCGCCAAGCCGCTGCTCGTGCTCTCGTCCGGGATGGTCGCCGAGCTGCCGCGCGACCAGCTGGACGCCGTCGTCGCGCACGAGCGGGCACACCTGCGCGAGCACCACCACCTGCTGCTGCTGCCCTTCGTCGCCTGGCGGGCCGCGCTGCCGGTCCTCCCGGCCGCCGACCGGGCGCACGACGCCGTCCGCGACCTGGTCGAGATGCGGGCCGACGACGTGGCGCTGGACTCGCTGCCCGGCCCGGACCCACGGCGCACGCTGGCCGCGGCGATCGTCGCCTCGGCGGGCGGCGCCGGCGGCGGGGTGCCAGCCGGCGCGCTGGCGGTCACCGGGGGAGCGGTCGCGGTCCGGGTGCGCCGGCTGCTCGCCCCGGCCGCCCCGCTGCCCCGGACCGGCCGGGTCGCGGCGATCGCCGCCGCGCTCGCGCTGCTCCTGGTGCCGACCGTCCTGCTCCTGCTCCCCGCGCTCGGCTAGCCGTCCTGCTCCGCCGAGATGGCCATGATGGCGACGTCGTGCGTCGCCATCATGGCCATTTTGGCGAAGCGGGGGTCAGGGCGCGGGCCGGTCGCGCAGCTCCTGGCGGGCGGCGTCGCGCTCGTCGCGGGCTTCGGCGAGCTCGTCCTCCAGGCCGACGATGAGCTGGGCGGAGGCGAGCAGGTGGCCGTCGTCGAGCAGTCCCCGCACCCGGGCGGCCAGCTGCAGCTGGTGCCGGGAGTAGCGGCGGTGACCACCGGGGGAGCGGTGTGGGTGGAGGACGCCGGAGGTGTCCAGGCTGCGCAGGAACGCGGCCTGCACGCCGAGCAGTTCCGCCGCCTGGCTCATGGTGAGCGCTGGGTGGTCCGGGTCGTCCAGCCGGTCGAGAGGGTCGGCGCTCACGGGTCCTCCAGTGCTCGGGACAGGGGTCGGGACGGCGACGGGGGCGGGGCCGTCGGGCCCCGCCCCCGTCGAGGGTCGGTCGGCGTCAGCTCTGGGCGGGTTCCGCCGACTGCTCCGCCGACTCCATCGCGGGCTGCTCGCCCTCGATGGTGTGCGCCTCCACCGCGGCCGGCGTGTCCGCGCGGGTCACGGTGATCTTGCGGGCCTTCGCCCGCTCCGCGACCGGGATGCTCACGGTGAGCACGCCGTCGTGGTAGCTGGCCTCCAGCCGGTCGGTGTCCAGGCTGCGGCCCAGCACCAGCTGGCGGGTGTAGCTGCCGAACGGACGCTCGGCGACCTGCCACTGCGCCCCCTCGATCTGCGGGACCGAGCGCTCGGCGCTGATGGTCAGCGTGGTGCCCTCGACCTGCAGGTCGATGGAGCCGGGGTCGACGCCGGGGAGGTCGAAGTGGGCGACGAAGTTGTCGCCCACCCGGTAGGCGTCCATCGGCATGCCCGCGAGCGGGCGGGCGGTGGTGGTGCCCGATCGACCGGTCAGCTGGTCCAGCGCGCGGAACGCGGCGGACGTGGTGGCGAAGGGGTCGTAGGAGTTCAGCATCATGGCCGAGTACCTCCGATTCGTGCTGTGTCGCTGTCTGTCGAGGCCGCTGCCCGAGGCGAACCTCCAGCGGCAACTGCAGATTACCTCGGGTGCGCACCTGAGTAAACGTCCCGACGGCAGAAATGTTCCAGTCGCCGCTGCAGATCCGGTCAGTTGGCGCCGCTCCGGACGCGGCTGCGCACCAGGCCCTCGGCGACCCCGCGGGCCCGGGTCAGCGGGTCCTCGCTCGCGAGCTCCGGCGTCGTCGCGTTCCGGGCGTACCGGGCCAGCGCGCCGTCGTAGAGCAGCAGCAGTTCGCCGGCCAGCGACTCCGGGTCGTCCGCGCCCGCCTCTCGCGCCAGGGTGGACAGCCGCTCGACGAGCAGTCGGGTGTCCGCGGTCAGCCAGGTCTGGCCCGGGTGTGTGCCGGGCAGCTCGGTGGCCGCAGCCAGGAAGCCGCAGCCCCTCCGGTTCCGCTCCCGCGCGCGGTAGCGGGCCACCGCGTCGAACAGCGACAGCAGTCGCGCCTCGGGGTCGCCGCACTCCGCCAGCACCTCGTCCCAGGTCGCACGCCAGTGCTCGTGCCGCTCCTGGAGGTAGGCGGCGACCAGGGCGTCCTTGCCGGCGAAGTGGGCGTACATGGTGGCCGGCGCGACGCCGGCCCGGCGCAGCACCGCGTCCACGCCGGTGGCGGCGATCCCGCCCTCGTAGAAGAGCTCGGCGGCGGCGGTCAGCAGGCGCTCCCGGGCCGGTCGACTGGCGGCGGCAGTGGACACGGCCCTACTGTAACGGTCGTTATGGTGAAACGACCGTTACGGACGATGGGGCGACCGCGGTCGCTCGTCGGCGCGGGGCTCGCGGTCATCGCGGTCACCTACGGGCTGGCCCGGTACGGCTACGGCCTGTACCTCCCGCAGTTCCGCGCCGAGTTCGGGTTCTCCGCGGGGACGGCGGGCGCCGTGGCGGCGGGCAGCTACCTGGCGTACTGCGCCACGGCGCTGGTGGCGCCCCGGCTGTCCCGCCGCACCGGCGGCCGGTCGGCGCTGTGGGCCGCCGGGGCCGCGGCGGCGGTGGGGTGCCTGGGGGTGTCCACCGCGAGCTCGGTCCCGGTGCTCGCCGCCGCGGCGCTGGTGGCCGGCAGCGGAGCGGGTGCGGCGACCCCGGCGCTGGTGGCGGCGGTCGCGGCGACGGTGCCGCCGGCGACCGAGGCCCGCGCGCAGGGGGTGGTCAACAGCGGGACGGGTGCGGGCGTGGTGGCCGGCGGTCTGCTCGTCCTCGCCGTCCCGGGAGTGTGGCGGGCGGCCTGGGCGGGGTTCGCCGTCGCCGCGCTGCTGGTCACCTGGTGGGCCGACCGGTCCGCGCGCTGGCCGGCGCCGGCCGATCCGGCGTCGGCCGGTCCGGGGCGGGGCCCGGCCGGCGGCCGCTTCGGCCGGCCGCTGCTGGCCGCCCTGCTCGCGGGGGTCGGCTGCGCCGGGGTCTGGACGTTCGGGCGGGACCTGCTGACCGGCCCCGGCGACCTCTCGCCGGGACTGACGGGGGCGCTGTGGTGCGTGCTGGGCGCCGCCGGCCTGGTCGGTGGGGTGAGCGGGGTGCTCGTACAGCGGGTGGGGCTGCGCGCGGCCTGGGCCGGCACGCTGGTTGTCGCCGCCGGCGCCACGGGGCTGCTGGCCGCCGTCCCCGGCGGAGCCGCGGCCGCCGCCGTGGCGCTGGCCCTCTTCGGCAGCGCGTTCGTGGCGATGAGCGGGGTGCTCATCGCCTGGGCCGCGCACCTGCGGCCGGCCTCCGCCGGCCCGGCCGCCGCCCAGCTGTTCGTCGCCCTGACCGTCGGCCAGGCGCTCGGGTCACTGCTGCTCGGCGCCCTCGCCGACGCACTGAGCATGCCCGGCGCCTTCCTGGCGGCGGCCGCCGTCGCGCTGGTGGCCGCCACGGTCACCCAGCCCCGGCAGCCGGCGCGCCCGGGGCCGGGCGCGCCGGGAACCCCCGGTCGCTCCGCGGCTGAGGACGCTGCGCCGCCTAGCCTGACCGGGTGACGGCACACTCCCACGGTCACGCACCCGCCACCGGCGGCGAGCTGCCGCCTCCCGACCCCGCCGCCGTCGCCCGGCGCCGCTGGGCGGTGCGGCTGATGCTGTGGCTGCTCGTCCCCGTCGGGCTGGCCACCGTCGTCGGGCTGGTGGTGTTCTGGCCGGACGACGAGCCGACCGCCGCCGAGCAGGCCGCCGCGGACTACTTCCCGCCCGGGCAGACCTACCCGGTGGCCACCGTCTCCTCGTTGCAGCCCTACGACTGCTCCGACGGCACCGGCGAGCCGCTGACCTGCGCCACCGCGGTGATGGTCGTGGGGGAGGGGGAGAGCCGCGGCGACTTCGTCCAGGTCGACCTGCCCCCCGAGGTGGTGGACGCCGGTGTCTCGGCCGGTGACGAGCTGGTGCTCACCCGGGACGAGGTCGACGGCGGGCAGGCCACCTACCAGTTCCAGGACTTCGCCCGGGGCACCCCGATCGTCGTCCTCGCGCTGGCCTTCGTGCTGGTCGTGGGCGCGGTGGCCCGGCTGCGCGGGCTCCTCGCGCTGCTGGGGCTGGGGTTCGCCTTCGTCGTCCTGCTGGAGTTCATGCTCCCCGCTCTCCTGCAGGGCGGTTCCCCGCTGTGGGTGAGCCTGATCGGGTCGACGGCGATCATGTTCGTCGTCCTCTACCTGGCGCACGGGTTCAACGCCCGGACGACGACGGCGCTGGTGGGCACTCTCTTCGGGCTCGCGATCAGTGCGGTGCTCGGCACCGTGGCGGTGGGCGCGGCCCGGCTGACCGGGTTCAACAACGAGGCCAACCTCCAGCTGCTCCAGCTCGACCGGAGCCTGGACTTCGGCGGGCTGGTCATCGCCGCCAGCGTGGTGGCCGGGCTGGGCATCCTCAACGACGTCAGCATCACGCAGGCGTCGGCGGTCTGGCAGCTGAACGAGGTGTCTCCCGAGATGGGCTGGCGTCAGCTGTTCGCCCGGGGCATGCAGATCGGGCGGGACCACATCGCCTCGACCGTCTACACGATCGTCTTCGCCTACGCCGGGGCGGCGCTGCCGCTGCTGATGCTGTTCGAGATCTACGAGCTCCCGTTCTGGAGGACCCTCACCGGTGCCGAGGTGGGCGAGGAGGTCGTCCGCACCCTGGTCGGTGGCATCGCGCTCGTGCTCGCCGTCCCGGTGACCACCCTGGTGGGTGCGCTGGTGGCGGCCAGCTCGGCGTCGGCCGCGACGCCGACGACCCCCGCGCCGGAGCCCACCGCCGAGGAGCGGGAGGCCGAGCGTCGGCGGGAACGCCTGCGCGCGATGCGCGAGGCCGCCGCCGGCGGGGCAGGCGAGGGCGCCGGCGGCCGGCCGCCGCGACCCCGGGGCCCGCGCTGACCGGGGCGCGCGGCACCGGCCATGCTGTGCCGGTGCGCACCGACCTGCTGGCCGCGGCCGCCGCCGCACCTGGCTTCATGCCACCCGACGAGGGCCGGGCCCTGTACGAGGCTGCCCGCGCGGTGGCGGTGCCCGGTCCGCTGCTGGAGATCGGCAGCTGGCTGGGGAAGTCGGCGCTGTACCTGGCCGCCGCGGCCCGGGAGACGCAGCGGCAGGTGGTGTCCGTCGACCACCACCGCGGCTCGGAGGAGCACCAGCCCGGCTGGGAGTACCACGACCCCTCACTGGTCGACCCGAGGGTCGGGCGGATCGACACGCTGCCCGGTTTCCGGCGCACGATCGCCGACGCCGGCGCGGAGGACGTCGTCGTCGCCGTGGTCGCCCGGTCGGAGGTGCTGGCGCCGCTGTGGTCGACGCCGCTGGCGCTGCTGTTCCTCGATGGCAGCCACACCGAGTCCTCCGCCCGGCGCGACCAGGACGCGTGGGTGGGCAAGCTCGCCGTCGGTGGCACGCTGGCGATCCACGACGTCTTCCCCGACCCGGCCGACGGCGGGCAGGCCCCGTTCGGCGTCTACTCCCGGGTGCTGGCGTCGGGGGAGTTCACCGAGCTGCCCGGTACCGGTTCGCTGCGCCTGCTGCGTCGGGTTGCCTGAGCGCGTGGCCGGGGAGCGGAGCACGCCGGGCGTGCGGGCGGCGCCGTCGTCGCGCTGACGCTGGCCGGCGGGGACGATGGGCCGGTGACCGTGCTGGACGAGCTGACCCGCGCCCGGGCGGAGGCGCTCGCCCAGATCGCCGCGCTGACCCGCGAGTTCGACGAGGTCGTGGCGGCCTCGGCCGCCTCGAACGCTGACGACGAGCACGACCCCGAGGGGGCGACGATCGCCTTCGAGCGCCAGCAGGTCGCCGCGTTGCTGGAGTCCGCGCGGCGCCGGCTGGCCGACGTCGACGACGCGCTCGCCCGGGCCGCGGCCGGCGGCTACGGGGTCTGCGAGAGCTGCGGCCAGCCGATCGGGGCCGAGCGGCTGGCCGCCCGGCCGCAGGCCCGCACCTGCATCGGCTGCGCGCGCTGAGCCGGGGGCGCCCAGCCGCGGTGGCGGTCAGGGCAGCGCGCCGACCTGCTCCAGCTCGGTGAGCACCGCGGGCAGCTCCGCGAAGGCCCGTTCGACGTCGTCCGGGGTGGCGATCGACCAGGCATTGGTGCGCAGGTACTCGCGCAGCGCCGCGTCGAACGCCTCGGCGCCCACTTGGTCCCGGGCCGCGACCAGGGTGGCCCCACCGACGGTGTAGACGGTGTCGTAGTAGGCGGAGCTGGGTCGCCGGAACTGCTCCCAGTACTGGATCGGTTCGCCCACGCCGTGCCGGGTGGACTCGGGCAGGGCGGCCAGCCCGGCCGAGCCCTGCCCGTGCACGACCATCTGCGCGAAGGTCGCGAACGACTCGTCCAGCCAGGGGTGCACGCCCTGGTTGTTGCCGACCAGGCCGTAGAACCACATGTGCGCCAGCTCGTGGGTCACCAGGGCCCGGCGGAAGTCCGGGTCGGCGTCGCCGAACTGGATCGCGCCGGGGAACTCGATGCCGCTGGTCTGGCTGGACAGCACCGAGACCCAGAGGTCGTCGTAGGGGAAGGGGCCCAGGAGCGAGACCAGGGCCGCCATCGACTCCTCGAGCTGGGCCAGCCACTCCGCCGGGGTCGCCTGGTCCACCTCCTCGTCCACGCCGACGTGCACCCGGACGCCGCCGATCTCCGCCGTCCGCACGTCGAGCTCCCCGACGGTCACCGCGACGTCCCGGACCGACGGGGCGGCGAACTCGTGCACGGTGGTGCCGTCGGGGCCGTCGGAGGTACCGACCAGTCGGCCGGTGCCCAGCACCTCGTGGCCGGCGTCCGCGACGACCTCCAGCGAGGCCAGCTCGAAGTCCTCGCTCACCGCCATCTCGCCGGCGACGGCGACGGCGGGGTTCCGGTCCCACCCCCGACCGCGTTCCCAGGAGAGCAACGGGAACGCGGTGGCGAACCAGGCGACGTCGGCCTCGGAGGAGGTGCCGACCCGCTCGTTGACGTCGGTGCCGAGCTCGACGTCGAACTCCAGCTCGACGGTGACCTGCTCGCCGGGTTCCGCGCACTCGGCCAACGGCACCTCCAGCAGGGTGCCGGCGGGCGCGCCGTCGGGGGCTCCGGCCGGCACGTCGCGCACCTCGGCCGGCTCGCCGTCCACCCTGACCTCGGACACGGTCAGCCCACTGCCTGCCCGTGCGGTGGCCGGCTTGTTGGGCCAGGCGCGGAAGACCAGCACGCAGGTGCTCAGGTCGGGGGTGAAAACGACCCGCTCCGCACCGGAGACCGTCTCCAGGTCCGCCGAGACGTCGAAGCGCAGGTCCACCACGGGCCGGTCCGCCCACGGCTCGGCCCGGGACGGGCCGTCCGGGGAGGCGGTGGACGTGGGCCGGGTGTCCGGGTCGGGTGAGCCGCCGAGGGAGCAGCCGCCGAGCAGGACGGCCCCGGCGAGTGCGGCGACCGCGGCCCGTCGACGACCCGCGCGCATCACTGCCCCTCGACCTGGACGGGACGTCCCCGTCGTCGCCATCCTCCCGCGCGGTCGCAACGCGGGCGAACTCGTGGTCATCGGCGCCGGCCGGCCACCGGCGCACCTGCCGGCGAGGTGGGGGTGGCTGGTGTGACGAATGAGGTCAATGTGGACCCTCCGTGACCTTACGGACGCATTGAGTGCGTGTAACGATTCGTTCCGTAACTGCTGCACACCGTTCGGCACTCCGGTGCGGGACGCTCGGAGGGGTCTCTTCTTGTCCAGACGTCACATCCGTGGTGGCCGTCGTCGCCGCTTCTCGTCCGTCCTGTCCACCCGAGGCCGGCGGCACGCGCGGAGCTGTGCGGCGGCCGCCCTCCTGTGCATGACCGCCGCCTTCGGCGCGACCACGGTGACGGAGGCGCCCGCGGACCGGACGACGGCGAGCAGTGCCTCCACCGCCGACCCGGCGCGCGCCACGGTCCAGGTCGAGGCCGCTCGGGCCGAGCGGGCGGCGCGTCAGGAGGCCGACCGGGCCCGGCGGGGCGCCCCCCGACCGGCCCCCACGACCACTGCGCCGGCTCCCGCACCTGCGCCGACGGTCGTGCCGAGCACGCCCTCGGCTCCGGCTCCCGCCCCGAAGCCGGCTCCTGCTCCGGCTCCCGCCCCGAAGCCGGCTCCGGCTCCGGCACCGGCCCCCGCTCCGGCCCCGGTGCCGGTCACGGCTGCCCCGGTGCAGCAGGCGCCCACGGCGCCGTTGACCAACCGCACCGCGTCCTTCAGCGCCGCCGGGTACACCGCGGACTACCGGGTCTTCGCCGAGGGGGTGGACCCGGCGAAGCCGATCGGTCTGCTGGTGTACGCCGACGGCACCGGTGAGTACGGCATCGAGAACCCGACCCAGTCCTACGCGATCGGTGGGTCGAACGGGCTGGCCGCCGTGGCGCGAGCACACAACATGGTGCTGGTGGCCCCGTTCAGCCCGAACCGCTCGTGCCAGTGCTGGGAGCGGGGCGACGCAGCCGGGTACGCCAACTACCTGGCCGCGCTGATCGCCGAGACCAAGGCCCAGTACGGCGCCGGTGAGCTCTGGTTCTCCGGCTACTCGTCGGGTGCACAGGCCGCGACCCGGTTCGTCTTCCCGGCCCACCCGGGGCTGTGGTCCGGCGGCGGCGGGGTCATCGCGATCGGTGGCGGCGGCGCACCGGCCGGTCGCGCCACCATCCCGGCGGACGTCAAGGGCAAGGTCGTCCTGCGCTGGGACACCGGCGCCCTGGACACCGGCGCCGGCGGCGGGTTCAACGCGCTCTCCGGTCCCTACGGTGCCCAGGCCGGGCAGCAGTGGTACTCGGCCCAGGGCCTCAACACCCGACTGGTCGCGCCGGCCGGCGTCGGGCACAACAGGTCCGGGCAGTTCGGCGCCATCGTGGCCGCCTTCCTCGACGAGGGCTGAGCCGGCAGCACGTCGCGAACGGCGCAGGCCACCGCGGGGAGCCCTCGCTCCCGCGGTGGCCTGCGTGCGTGTCGGGTCCGCTCAGCCGGTCCGGGACACCTGGCCGAGGCGCATCACCCGGTCGACGAGGTCCTGGGTCAGATCGGCCCGGACGTCGGTCGGCACGGGCAGGCCGACGTCGGTGAACCATTCCGGGGTCGCCTCGGGGTGCGGCCCGACGACGCCGACCGCGCCCGCGCCGAAGGGTGCGACCACGGCGGCGGGCAGCCCGTTCTCGTAGGTGGCCAGCACCTCGGCCTCCCCCCGGGCCGGGTCCAGGTCGAACCAGGCGCCGTCCTGGAAGAAGACCTCCCGGCGGCGGCCGTTCCAGATGACGGTGGTGACCGCGTCGTCGGTGTGCGTCGGCCACGCCCCGGGGGAGGAGACGTACTGGTCGGCGTCCCCGGGCAGCAGCCCGAAACCGGGTGTCTCCCCGGCCAGGTACCCGCCCAGGCAGAAGCCCAGGTAGCGACCGCCGCCCGCGACGTAGTCGCGGACCGCCGGCGCCTGCTTGCGGAGCTTGCGCCAGGCCCTGCCCAGTTCGCCGCCGCCGGGCTGGGCGTAGAGCGCGGCGGCGGCGAGCACCCCCGGCTCGAGGGCGAGACGCTCCTTGGGCCCGACGAAGCGGACGTCGAGGTCCCAGCGGCTCCGGGCCAGCGCGCCGGCCACCGCCTCCGGGCAGCCGGCCGTGGAGGCCGGGCCCCGGTAGACCAGCGCCAGCGGCCGGTCCCGTCCGCGACCGAACACGGTCAGCCGCCGGTCGTGGTGCTGCGCGATCCGGCCGTGCTCGACGAGCCCAGCGTCTTCCGGCGCACGGCGTCGGTCGCCCGCCAGACGAGGTCCTCCAGCGGCCCGCGCAGGTGGCTGCTGCGCCAGACCACGGCGAAAGCCACGAGCAGCAGGACCTGGACGACCAGGTTGCCCAGACCGCGGGGGAGCGGGGTCGCGACCAGCAGCAGGTGCAGGCTGTAGAGCGTCAGCGTCATGCTGCCGGCGGCGGCCAGCGGGCGCAGCAGCGGCTGCAGGCCCCGTCCGAGCAGCAGGCAGGCGCCCAGCACCGCCAGCGCCACCCCGATGGTGAAGAGCAGGTCCAGCGGGCTGCCGCTGTGCGGAGCCATCGCCGCCAGCCACCACGGGCTGTTGGTCGGCGTCGTCCCGGAGGGGCCCCAGATCAGCGCGTCCTGGTAGTCCTCGAAGTGCATGGTCGCCAGGGCGTCCTCGCGCAGTGCGCGCCCCAGGCCGCCGACGGTGAGCAGCAACATCGACAGCAGGCTGGACGCCAGGGCCAGCGCCAGGCCGAGCAGGGTGATCTGGCCGACGACCCGTCGCGAGGAGAGCACCGCCCGGCCCACCGCCATCCCCGCCAGCAGGTACGCGAGCCAGACCAGGGCGGGGAACACGCCGGTGAGGGTCAGCCGGGACAGCAGGCCCAGCGGGTCGGTGACCAGGTCGGTCAGCGTCGGGTTGGCCTCGGTCACGGGTGCCATCCCGCTGCGCAGCGCATGGCTGGCCAGCGGCATGAGGACGGCCACCACCGCGGCCGCCACGACCAGGCCGCGGGTCGAGAGCTTGAGGAACGGGATGGCGAGGGCGAACAGCACGCCGTAGTAGGCGAGGATCACCGCGGCGTCGTCCGGGCCGACGACGTAGCCGAACGTCAGGCCGATCGCCGCGATGATCACCGCTCGGGTCAGCAGGGACAGCACGCCGGCCCGCCAGGCCCGGCCACGGAGGGTGCGGCGACCGCCGGTGGAGAAGGCGATGCCGACACCGGCGAGCAAGGCGAACAGCGCCGAGGCCTTGCCGTTGGCCAGGGCCCACGCCAGCGACACGTCACCGTCATCGGTGGCCGCGGGAATCAGGTGCACCGACATCATGCCGATGAGGGCGACGCCTCGGGCGGCGTCGATGCCGACCAGCCGCGCCCGCGGGCGCCGCGGCGGCGCGGTGGTCTCCGTGCTGGGGCTGCCCTCGGCCGGGGTGCCGGCGACGTCGCCGGCCGGCGCGGGTGCGCAGCTGTGCGGGAGCGCCGGTGCGGCCGGGGTCTCCGGTGGCAGGGGGGCCACGATGTTCTGGTGCTCGCTGGTCTGGGACACGCTCATGCCTCCCGGCTGGTCGACGCGGTGCTGAGCTGTCGGCTCTCCGTGGCGGGGTCGTCCACCGCGGCGGCGTCGGCGGACGGGTCGTCCCGCACCGGCAGCGTGCTCGCCGGCGCCCGGCCGACCTTCTGCGCCGGGATCCCGCTCCACGCGGTGCCGGGGGGCAGCACCTCGCCCTTCATGACCAGGGACAGGTCGGCGATCGTGGCGTCCGCCTCGACGACCGAGCCGTACAGCACCACGGACTTGTCCCCGACGCTGGCCCGGTCCCGGACGATGACGTGGTCCATCTTCATCACCCGGTCCTCGAACAGGTGGGTCTGCAGGGAGGCGTTCGTGCCCACGGAGACGTCGTCGCCCAGGGTCACCAGGTCGAACTCGGTGAGGTAGGTGGTGTCGATCAGCGTCCGGCGGCCGACCCTGGCTCCGTAGAGACGCAGCAACGGGCCCAGCAGCGGCGTGCCGGTGAGCCAGGTGAGCAGCGCCGGCACCGCGGCCGCCTCGTAGATCCCGGTGACGAACTCGGTGCGGCGCACGAAGCCGCTCCACAGCGGACGGACCCGCGGCTTGTACCGGCCGACGACGACCCACTTGAGCAGGGCCACCGCCACCACGACGGCGAGGCTGGACAGCAGCGCGATCAGCGGCGCACCGACCACGGTGACGAGCAGGCCCTGGTTCGCCGAGAGCACCGAGACGCCGTACAGCGTGCCGAACATCGCCAGCGCCAGGATCGAGCTGGGGAGCACGATGCGCAGGGACTCGATGGCGTAGCGAGCCCGCACGCGGCGGCGGCTGGGCGCGAACGTCTCCTCCTCCGTGTACTCCTCGTACAGCTCCCGACGCGGCAGGTTGATCGGCGGGGAACCGAGCCACGAGGAGTCCGCCGGCACCCCCCCGGTCGGCGGCACGCTCCGCACACCGATCAGCGACCCCTCGCCCAGGTGCGACCCCGAGGGGATGAACGCGGCGTTGCCCACGAAGGCGCGGGGGCCGACCTCGGTGGCCTGGAAGGCGACGTGCCCGTTGGCGTAGGTCGCGCTGCCGACGCTGGCCATGTCGGCGACGAAGCTGCCCTCGCCCAGGGTCAGGAGGTCGGGGTCGATGTTGGCGATGGTGGAGACCTCGGCGCCGCGGCCCACCTTGGTGCCCAGGGCCCGCAGCCAGATCGAGGTGTAGAGCGTCGCGTACATGCTGTTGTTCAGCATCAGGCTCATCTCGAGGAGCTTGTCGCCCAGCCACTTCTCCAGACCCAGCTTGGAGCGCAGGTGGTGCACCCCCGGCGGGGTCTCGGTCAGTGCGAGCCGACGGCACCCGAGGATCAGCGCGCAGGAGGCCGCCACGAAGACCGGGCCCGAGAGGGCCGTCGCGACGAGGGCGGCGCCCAGCCCGAAGGTCAGCAGCACCCACCACACCAGGGCCACCACGGGGAGCAGCACGAAGAAGGGCAGCAGCTCCAGCAGCGTGATGCCGGCGGCGAAACCGGTCCGCAGCTGACGCGACCAGGTGCGGGGTGCCCGGTCGCAGCTGGTCATCACCTCGATCACCGGGTCGGGCGGCTCGGTCGTGGCCCGGGCCGGCGAACCGGTCCAGGTGGCCCCGTCGGGGACCACCTGCCCGGCGGGCAGGAGCGACTGCTCGCGCAGCACGGCGCCCGCACCGACGGCGGAGCCGGCCTCCAGCAGGGACTGCGAGCCGACGGTGGCGCCGGCGCCCACGGTCACGACCCCGAGCGAGAGCACGCCGTCGGCGACCCGGTGGCCGTGCAGCTGGGTGCCGTACCCGAGGGTGGCGCCGGGGCCGATGTCCAGCATCGCCGGGAGGCTGATCTCCGCGGTGCCGATGTGGCAGTCGTCGTCGATCCGCGCACCGGCCAGGCGCAGGTAGGTCGCCGCCCACGGGGATCCGCTGAGCACGGTCATCGGGGAGATGACCATCAGCTTCTGCACCGTCCAGACCCGGAGGTGGGTCCAGCTCCACAGCGGGTGGTCACCGGGCTGCAGCCCCCGCGAGAGCAACCGGGACCCGACGACCGGGAGCACCCAGCGGACGAGGAGGAAGAACGCGGGCAGGGCGAGCGCCAGCTGGACGACCAGGGTGGCCGACGGCTCGCCGCCGTTCAGCTCGTAGACCACGGCGGCTGGGAGGAGGAACAGCAGCACGATGCCGTAGAGGGTGGTCAGTTGCGCCGAGCCGAACGCGGTGATCCGTCGGCGGGAGGACTGCGCCGGGC
Organism: Modestobacter sp. SYSU DS0511; assembly: GCF_054050755.1. Taxonomy (NCBI): domain Bacteria; kingdom Bacillati; phylum Actinomycetota; class Actinomycetes; order Geodermatophilales; family Geodermatophilaceae; genus Modestobacter; species Modestobacter sp. SYSU DS0511. Next base: position 61,925 of record NZ_JBJGZY010000007.1, on the reverse strand, counting down.
GGCGCAGGTGCGGCTCGGCGACGGCGGCACCGGAGTGCGCGTCCTCCTCGAGGTGCGCGGCGAGGGACCGGACCGTCGGGTGCCGGTAGAGCTCCAGGATCGAGAGGCCGGCGCCCAGGTCGCTCGAGCGCATCGTCGAGACGATCCTCGCGGCGAGCAGCGAATGGCCGCCGAGGGCGTCGAAGAAGTCGGCCTCGACCGACACCGACCCGGCCGGCAGCCCGAAGGCCTCTTCCCAGATCCCGGCGACCCAGGCCTCGACGGGGGTGTCCGGGGCGACGTAGGCGCCGGTGTCCCGCATCAGGCGCGGTCCCCGCGGCTCCGGCAGCGCCTTCCGGTCCGCCTTGCCGCTGGGCAGCATCGGGATGGTGTCCACGACGTCGAGGAACGCCGGGACCATGTACGGGGGCAGCTGCTCGATGACCAGGTCGTGCAGCTCGGCGACGAGGCCCTCGGCGTCGTCCCCCGGGCGCGGGATCACGTATGCGGCCAGCTCCCCGCCGGTCTCCGGTGCAGGCAGCAGTGTGACCACGGCAGCGGTGACCCGGTCGTGCTGCAGGAGCATGCCCTCGACCTCCTGCAGGTCGACGCGGTGGCCGCGCACCTTGACCTCGCTGTCGGCCCGGCCGAGGTACTCCAGCTCCCCGTCGGGGAGGAAGCGGCCCAGGTCGCCGGTGCGGTAGAGCCGCTCCCCGGGGAAGCCGTGCGGGTCGGGGAGGAAGCGGTCGGCCGTCAGGTCGGGGCGGTTGACGTACCCCAGGGCCACCCCTGGGCCGCCGACGCAGATCTCGCCGACCTCGCCGTTGGGCACCGGGCGCCGCTCGTCGTCCAGCAGGGTGACGCGGTAGGTCGGCAGGGGTCGCCCGATGGTCACCGGCTTGCCGGGGTACAGCTCGGCCATCGTGCAGGTGACCGTGGTCTCGGTCGGGCCGTAGGTGTTGAGGATGCGGCGGCCGGGGCCCCAGCGGTCGACGAGCTCCCGCGGGCAGGCCTCGCCGCCGACGTTCACCGTGCGGATCAGCGGGAGGGTGCGGTCCAGGGTCGCCAGCACGGTGGGGACGCAGTAGATCATCGTGATCTCGTGCTCGGCCAGGAAGTCCGCCAGCCCGCTGCCGACCCGGCGGCCGTCGGTGGGACCGGCGACGAGGGTCGCCCCCACCGCCCAGGTCGGCCAGATCTCCTCGATGGAGAAGTCGAAGGCGATCGTCATGCCCTGGTAGACCCGGTCGGTCGGCTCCACGCCGTAGAGGTCCGGGACGATCCCGATGAAGTTGCAGATGCTCGACTGGGCGATCTCCACGCCCTTGGGCCGGCCGCTCGAGCCGGACGTGTAGATGATGTAGCAGACGGGGTCCCCGCCGGTGTCGAGCTCGGGCCGCCAGCTCGGCGCGCTCGCGAGGGCGCCACCCAGTTCGTCCAGGCGGAGCACCGGGCAGGGCAGCCCGCCGGTGGTCGCGGCGAACGAGGTGGTGGTGACCACCAGCCCGAGGTCGGAGTCCTCGGCGATGAACTGGACGCGGTCGGCCGGGGCCGCCGGGTCGATCGGGACGAACGTCGCCTCGGTCTTCGTCACCGCGAGCAGGCTGACGTAGGTGTTCACCGAGCGGTCCAGCAGGATGCCGACGCGGACGCCGGCCCGGATGCCGAGGCCCAGCAGGTGGTTCGCCAGCCGGTTGGCCCGCTGGTCGAGGTCCGCATAGCTCAGCCGCTCGCCCTCGCACTCCAGCGCGGTCGCCGAGGGGCGGTGGTCGCAGGTCCGCTCGAAGTACTGGGACAGCCGGGTCGTGTCCGGCGACTGTCGCCGAGGTGCCGTTCCCGCGACGTTGTCGCTGAAGCGGAAGCGCGAGGGCGCGCGATCGAGTGCCGGGTCTTCCGGGATGGTGAAGCCGGGGATGAAATCCGGGCTGTCGCTGTCCGTCGCCATCGACTCGCTCTCACAGTTGACATGTTCGAACCTTTGTCGACGCTAGGGAGTAACACAGTTGCTGACCAGAACTATGGGACGAAATCCGCGCACTCGGCGCGAACATGACTATTGGTGAGAGGTCGAATTCGGAGTGTCAGACGATGTGGAACGAAAACTCGTCAAGCGCGTCAACGTGTCATTGAACAATTGCACAGGGTGAACAGCCGGTAATGGCGCTCACCTGCGCGACGCGGCGCGCACGGGCGACCGGTGACGAGGTCGGTGGACGGGGAGGCGTGGACGTGGTGCTGCGACGTGCCCGCCGGCTGCTGGCCCGGCGACCGCTGGTCGTGGTGGCCAGCCCCGCCGAGGTGCTCGCCGGAGCCGACCCCCGGCTCCTCGACGACGTCGAACGGGCGCGCAGCGAGGCGCTCCGGGACCCGGCGGACCGGGACGCCTACGTCGCCGCGCACCTGCTGGTGCGCTGGTGCGCCGCCGCGCTGACCGGACGGCCGGTGGCCGACCTGGCCGTGCGCCAGTGGTGCTCCGACTGCGGGACGACGGGGCACGGCCGCCCTTCCCTCGTCGGCCTGCCCGACGTGCAGGTCAGCTGGGCGCACACCCGCGGCGCTGTGGTGGCGGCTGCTGCGTGGCACCCGGTCGGGGTGGACGTCGAGGCGCTGCCGCCGGGCGGTCCCGCGGCCGGACCGTTCCCCGGGCTCGCTGCGGCCGAACAGCGGCAGGTGCGTTCGGCGGCCGATCCGTCGTTGCTCGCCCTCCGGTTCTGGGTGCGCAAGGAGTGCCTGGTGAAGACGGGCGTGGCGTCGCTGAGCGGGATGCACCGGCTCGACCTGTCCCGGGTGGCGGAGCGTCGGGAGCAGGCCGGCTGGTCGGTCGCCCGCTACCGCGGCCTCCATCTCGTCGACTGGTGCGATCCGGCGCGGGGTGCGGTGGTCTCGGTCGCGGGTGCGTCCACGCCGGACGTCCGGTCGCTCGCCGACCTGCCCCCGGTGCACCCGTGATCCTGAACGGGCAGGCGCCGCGTCTCGGAGAACGGCAACGGGTCATTGCTTTCCGTCATCGGACACTGACCGAAATAGGTCGACATTCCGCGTGGCGGGGAAGGTGGTGGCCTTTTCCCACCATGCACCGAGTTGCCGTTCATGATCGCGAAGAGAGGCTCCGGCCACGTCCGGCGGCCGCCGCGAGGACCGCGGGAACGATGTCCGCCGCGGGCACCCGGTCACCGATCCAGAGGAAGTGTGTGTGCGCACCCGAATCGCGTTGCTGACCGTCCTGATCACCGCGTCGCTGCCCGCCGCCGTCGCGTCGGCGGAGCAGCCGGTCGCGGTCGACGCCCCGGTCACGGACGAAGCCGGCGTCCTCGGGGACGGCGCGGCCGCGGCGGAGGACGCCCTGGCGGAGCTGCGGTCGGAGACGGGGCTCGTGCTGTCCGCCGTCTTCGTGCCCTCCTTCGACGGCGAGGACGACGACGCCGACTGGGCGGAGCTGACCGCAGCGGAGTCGGAGCTCGGTGACGAGGAGCTGCTGCTGGCCGTCGCGACGGACGAGGCCGAGTACGAGTGGTGGATCGGGGACGAGTCACCGGTCGAGCCGGATGCCGTCGAGACCCTGATGAGCGAGGAGGTCGAGCCGGCCGTCGTGGACGGGAACTGGTCCGGCGCGGTGGTGGCCCTGGCCGACGGGCTGCAGTCGACCGAGGTCGTCGACCCGGCTCTGCCGTCGTGGTCGGGGGAGCGGACGGCGGCGGTCGTGGTCGCCCTGGGCGCCGTGCTGACCGCGCTCTACCTCGTCTCCCGGCGGAGCGACCCGGTCGCACGGGAGCCTGCCCCGGCGGAGCCCGACAGCCCGGTGGGGTCGAGGTGACCCGACGGTCCACGACGTGGCGGCTGCACCAGCGGGCCCGGTGAGCGGGCTGTACCCGCCGATCGAGCCGTACGCGACCGGGATGCTCGACGTCGGCGACGGCCACTCGCTGTACTGGGAGGTCTGCGGCAACCCCGACGGCAAGCCCGCGGTCGTGCTGCACGGCGGCCCCGGGCAGGGCTGCACCCCGGGGATGCGGCGCCAGTTCGACCCGCGGCGTTACCGGGTGGTGCTGGTCGACCAGCGCAACGCCGGACGGAGCACCCCGTGGGCCGGGGAGCCCGAGGTCGACCTGTCGGCCAACGCCACCCCGCACCTGGTCGCCGACCTGGAGCGGCTCCGGGAGCACCTGGGCATCGACCGCTGGCTGGTCAGCGGCGGCTCGTGGGGCGTCACCCTGGCGTTCGCCTACGCCGAGTCCTTCCCCGAGCGGGTCACCGAGCTGGTGCTGGCCGCGATCACCAACGGCGACCGGCGGGAGACCGACTGGATCACCCGGGACATGGGTCGGGTGTTCCCGCGGGAGTGGGAGCGGTTCCGGGACGGGGTGCCCGCCGCCGAGCGCGACGGCGACCTGGCCGCGGCCTACAGCCGGCTGCTGCACGACCCGGATCCGGCCGTGCGGGCGCGGGCCGCCCTGGAGTGGTGCACCTGGGAGGACGTCCACGTGTCCCTCGCCCCGGACGCCCAGCCGTCGCTGTCGGTGGCCGATCCCGGTTTCCAGCTGGCTTTCGCCCGGCTGGTGACCCACTACTGGAGCAACGGCTGCTTCCTCGACGACGGCCAGTTGCTGCGTGACGCCGGCCGGCTGGCCGGGATCCCGGGCGTGCTGGTGCACGGCCGGCTCGACGTGAGCGGACCGCTGGACACCGCCTGGCGCATGCACTCCGCGTGGCCGGACAGCGAGCTGGTCGTCCTCGGCGACGCCGGACACGGGGGCGCCACCATGCGGGAGGCCATGACCGCGGCGCTGGACCGGTTCGCCGTCCGCCGCTGACCGCCCCGCCCTCAGCTCCCGGGGTCCTCGGACGGGTCGCGGGTGGCCCAGTCGTCGTAGACCACCTCGGAGCCGGGCAGCTCGGCGCGCAGCGCGGCGGCGAGCTCCTCGCCGCGTGCGGCGAACTCGGACCGGTGCCCAGGGTGGTCCCAGCCGTCCTCGTGGTGGAAGTGCGCGTCGAAGAAGGCCGCCCACTCGCGGAGCCGGAGCTGCAGCTCGGGGGAGAGGCCGAGCCGGTACCCGGGGGTCATGCCGGTGGTCCACAGCGGCCACTCGGTGGTGTAGTCGGGGAAGAGGCAGACCCGCGGGGCGAGCTCGCCGGCGCTCGACGGCGTGGTCACCGGGCCGCTGCCCGGTGCATCACCCAGGTGTGCGGTGCGCCGCCGGGTGGGTCGACCTCGCCGACGACGGCGAACCCCAGCCGCTCGTAGAGCCGGACGTTGCCCGCCGCCGAGGTCTCCAGCAGGGCGCTCGCCCTCGCCGCGTCGACCGCCTCGAGCCCGGCCCGCAGCAGGGCCGTGGCCAGGCCGCGACCGCGAGCCGCGGGGCGGGTGCCGACGCAGGCCAGGAACCAGTGCTCGCCCGGTGGGTGCAGGGCGGTGCTGGCCTCCTCCGCGGCGGCCAGCACCGGGCCGCGGTCCCCGAGCAGCGCCCCCACCTGGTCGGCGACCAGCTGTGCCGTCGCCGCCGACGGGGCGGCGTCGGGCCGGACCCAGCACGCCGCGGCGAGCACCTGCCCGTCGTCCTCGGCCAGCCAGGTGCCGTGCGTCTCGACGCCGAGCAGCCCGGCTTCCAGCCGGTACAGCCCGGTCAGCCGGTCGCGCAGCCCGTCGTCCCCGAGGGCCCAGCGCACCCAGGGGTAGTCGGTGAAGGCGTGGGCGAGGGCCTCGCCGATGGCGTGCGCGTCGGTCGCCCGCGCCGGGCGGACGGTGCTCAGCTGACGTACCGCCGGGCGGTCGATCTCCGCTGCGCGTCCTCCAGCGCGGCGAACCGTGCCTCGGCGTGCGGCGGCAGCACCCGCCGCTCGCGCACCAGCCACGGCAGCCCGCGGATCGCGGCCAGGAGCCCGCGGGCGGTCACCCGGTCCTTCGGCACGGTGCGCAGCAGGTGCAGCGTGCGGCGCAGCGCCGGCCTCAGCGGGCGGCGCAGCCACGTCGTCCAGAGGGTGTTGCGGATGCCGTCGGCCCGCCGCTTGTGCGGGTCGCGCGCGGTGCTGGCCTGGTGGTGGATGGTCAGCTCGGGCAGGTAGCAGAGCTCCCAGCCGCGGGCGGCGAGGTCGCCGGCCATCAGCTCCTCCTCACCACCCAGCCACAGCCGCTCGTTGAACCCGCCGACCTCGTCGAAGGCCTCGCGGCGGACCACGCTGGCGCCGGCGAGGAAGCTGCCCAGCGCGGGGCCGGGCAGCCAGTCGGCGCCGACGACGGGGGAGTCGCGCAGCTCGGCCACGATCGGGTCCTCGGTGCTGCCCGGTTCGACGAGGATCCGGGCGGTGACCACGGCCAGCCGGGGGTGGGCGTCGAAGGCGTCGGCGGCGGCGCGCAACGAGCCCGGGTCCCACCAGGTGTCGTCGTCGCAGAAGGCGACGTAGGGGGTGTCCAGCCGGGCCACCCCCACGTTGCGGCCCACCGCGCCCAGGTTCGCCGGGCTGGCGATGAGCTCGGCCCAGGGGTGCTCCCGGCGGACCGCGTCGGCGGTGCCGTCGGACGATCCGTTGTCGACGACCACCACGTGCGGCTGCTCGGGCAGCGCGCGCAGCCGGGTCAACGCGAGAAGCAGTTCGTCGCGGCGGTTGTGCGTGATGACGACGACGGCCACCCGCGGGTCGGTGCCGGTGGTGGCCGGTTCGGCCAGTTCGCTCGTCATGAGTGCTGCAGCTCCCGGACTCCGGACATCACGGTCGTGGGCAGGACGCGGCGTCGGCGCAGGGCGGCGGGCACCCGGGGGAGGGCACCGGCCAGACCCCTCAGGCCCGGCCGCCCGGCGCGCAGCGCGCGCAGCAGCTGACCGGCCAGGTCGCGCAGCGGGTAGCGCATGAGCGCCGTGAGCACCCGGCTGCGCCACAGGCCGGCCTGCCGGTCGGCTGCCGGCTCGCGGCGTGGTGACGGGTGGTGGTGCACGGTGACCCCGTCGACGTAGGCCAGGCCCCAGCCGGCCGCAGCCAGGTCCAGCGCGAGGCGCTCCTCCTCGCCGGGGAAGCGGATCACCGGGTCGAACCCGCCGGCCGTGGTGAACGCCTCGGTGCGCACCAGGGCCGCGCAGGCCACGAAGCCGAGCAGCGACGGGCCGGGCAGGTCCGGGTCGGTGCCGAGCGGGCTGGCCGCCATCACCTCGCAGACCGGGTCGAGGCGTTCCTCCGGTCCGACGAGGATCCGGGCGGCCAGCAAGCCGAGCCGGGGGTGGGCGCGCATGATCGCCACCGCGCGCGCCAGGTCGCCCGGCGCCCACCAGGAGTCGTCGTCGGTGAAGGCCACGAACGGGGTGCCGGCGCGCTCGACGCCGACGGTGCGGGCCAGGGCGCCGGCGTTGTCGGGCAGCGGCACGACCGTGACCTCGGGGTGGGCGGCCCGGACGGCTGCCACGGTGCCGTCGGTGGAGGCGTTGTCGACCAGGACGACCGGGGCCTCGTGCCGGGGCAGGCTGGCGAGCAGGTCGTCGCGCCGGTTGCGGCTGGCCACCACACAGGTCACCGCGGGGCGCGTGGGGTCGAGCTCGGTGATCACGTGCGCACCGTGCCCGGCGTCGGGGCCGGTCAACCCCGGTCCTCGATCACATCGGCCACCGGGCCGCAGAGGTGCGCGGGGTCGGCGAACAGGCCGCTGGCCGGGCCGGTGCCGGCGATCGCGTCGGCGGCCAGCACCACCGCGGCGGCGGTCCAGGTGGTGCGCTCGACCGGCCACCGCGCGTCGTCCGGGTAGACGAAGCCGGTCCAGTACGAGCCGTCGTCGGCCCGCAGGTGCTGCATCGCGGCCAGCTGCTCGGCGGCGTCGTCCGGTCGACCGCACGCGGCGAGCGCGAGGGCCAGCTCGCAGGTCTCGGCCCCGGTGACCCAGGGCCGGTCGGCGACGCACCGCACGCCGAGGCCGGGCACCACGAAGGTGTCCCACCCGGCGGCCAGGCGCTCGTGCGCGGCGCGGCCGGTGACCGCGCCGGCGAGCACCGGGTAGTACCAGTCCATCGACCACCGGGAGCGGTCGGCGAACACCTCGGGCCGTTCGCGGAGCGCCGCGCCCAGGCCGGTCGCGGCGAGGTCCCAGTCGGGCTGGGGCTGCCCGACCACGTCGGCCAGCGCGATGCCGCAGCGCAGCGACTGGAAGAGGCTGGCGTTGCCGGTCAGCAGCGCCGTGTCGTCGGGGGTCCCGTCGGGCCGCAGCGCCCAGCCGATCGCCCCGGTGGGCAGCTGCATCGCCGTCACCAGGTCCAGGGCGCGCCGGACGGCCGGCCACAGCCGGTCGACGAGGCCGTCGTCGCCGCAGCTCAGCCAGGAGTGCCAGACGCCGACGGCCAGGTAGCCGGCGTGGTTGCTCTCGGTCCCGGGGGCGACGACGGCGCCGTCCCGGTACTCCGCGGCCCACGACCCGTCGGGCCGCTGGCGGGCGGCCAGCCACTCGTAGGCGGCCGCGGCACGAGTGTGTTCCCCGCCGACGTCCAGGGCCATCGCCGCCTCGACGGAGTCCCAGGCGTCCAGCTGCCCGCCGCGGAACCAGGGCAGCGCGCCGTCACCCGCCTGCTCGGCCGCGATCGCGGCGACCGTCGCCCGCAGCTGGTCGGCGCGCAGCACACCGGGCAGGTCGGGGAGGTGGTCAGTCATCGGTGCCCCGTGCCACCGGCTTCTCGGCGTAGACCACCAGGCTCTTGCCGATGACCGGGTCCAGCAGCCGCTCGGCGGTGCGCGTCACCCACGGGCGGCGCACCAGGTCCCAGACCAGCAGCCGGTGGTAGGCCCGCGTGGCCCAGGTGTCCCGGTCGACGCCGACGGCGCACTTGAGCCACCAGTAGGGCGCGTGCAGCGCGTGCGCGTGGTGGGTGCGCGTCGGGCGCAGCCCGGCTGCGGCCAGCCGCTCCCACAGCTGGTCGCCGCGGTAGATGCGGATGTGCCCGCCCTCGTTGGCGTGGTAGTCGTCCGACAGCGCCCAGCAGACCCGTTCCGGACCGTAGCGGGGCACGGTGACCGCCACCCGGCCGCCCGGTCTGAGCACCCGGGCGATCTCGGCGAGGGCGGTCCGGTCGTCGGGGATGTGCTCGAGCACCTCCGAGGCGATGACCCGGTCGACGCTGGCGTCGGGGACCGGCAGGGCGCGCAGGTCGCCGCGCGCGACCTCGGCCGCGGCGCCGGGCGGGGCCTCACCGGCTGCCGCGATCGCCTGCAGCCAGGTCCGGGTCGTGGTGACCTCGGCGGCGCCCCAGTCGACGGCCAACACCTCGGCGCCCCGGCGGTAGGCCTCGAAGGCGTGCCGGCCCTCGCCGCACCCCAGGTCGAGCACCCGCATGCCGGGGGCGACGCCGAGCAGGTCGTAGTCGACGGTCAGCACGCGGGAGCGCTCCCTGCCCGGGGCCCGTCCGGCGCACGCCGGACGAGCACCTCCTCGTACCAGGCCGCGGTGCGCTCGGCGGTGCGGCGCCAGGTGTAGTTGGCCAGTACGCGGGCGCGCCCGGCCCGGCCCAGCTGGTCCTGCAGCGAGGGGTGGTCCAGCACCAGCTGCAGCGCGGCGGCGAGCCGGTCGACGTCGCCGGCGGGCACCTGCACGCCGGCGTGCGAACCGACCACCTCCGGCAGCGCCCCGGCGTCGGTGGTCACCAACGGGGTGGCACAGGCCATCGCCTCGACCGCGGGCAGCGAGAAGCCCTCGTACAGCGACGGCACGGCGACCGCCGTGGCGGTCTGCAGCAGCCGTACGAGTTCCGCCTGCGGAACCGGCCCGGTGACGCGCACCGCCTCCTGCAGCCCGAGCCGCGCCAGGGCGGCGGCCGCCGGGCCACCCGGGCGGACGCTGCCCACCACGACCAGGCGGACCTCCCGCTCGGTGCGCAGCTTGGCGACCGCCTCCAGCAACGGCACCAGCCCCTTCAGCGGCACGTCGGCGCTCGCGGTGACCAGCACGGTGGCCGGGTCGCGCGGGGCGGTGCCGGGGCGGAACACCTCCGGGTCGATGCCGACCGGGATGACGTCGACGGCGCGGGCGGGCACCCCCATGTGCCGTTCGATGTCGGCGCGGCTGTTCTCCGAGACGGTGGTGATGGCGTCCAGCCGGCGGGCGACCCGCGCCTGCATGCCGGTGAAGGCGTACCAGCGGCGCAGCGTCAGCTGCCGGCGCAGCCCGGGGGCGGCGGCGAGTTCCAGGTCCCGGTCGATCGCGACCGGGTGGTGGACCGTGGCGACGGTCGGGAGCCCGGCGCGGCGCAGGCCGAGCAGCCCCCACCCCAGCGACTGGTTGTCGTGCACCAGGTCGAACTCGCCGGTGCGGCGGCGGAGCAGGCGGGCTGCCCGCAGGCTGAAGGTGAGCGGTTCGGGGAAGCCGGCGGTGCACATCGTCGCCCACTCCAGGACGTCGACCAGGTCGCGGAACTCCGCGGGCCGGGGCGTGCGGAAGGGGTCGGGCTCGCGGTAGAGGTCGAGGCTGGGCACCTCGGTCAGCGGCACGCCGTCGGCCAGCTCCGGGTACGGCTGGCCGCTGAGCACCTCGACCCGGTGGCCGAGTTCGCGCAGCTCGTGCGACAGGGCCCGGACGTAGACACCCTGACCGCCGCCGTGCGGCTTGCTCCGGTAGGACAGCAGTGCGACGCGCAACGACCGTCCCATGCCCGGACTCTAACCAGCGGTGCAGGTCCGCCCCGCGCACGGCCGGGACGGTGCGGAACGCCCGGTCGCCCACCGGCCGGCGGCCTGGCAGGGTGCGGGCATGCTGCGTCACGTCGTGCTCTTCACCTGGACCCCGGAGACCTCCCCGGAGGTGCGTGCCGCCGCCGTGGCCGCGCTGCGCCGGCTGCCGGCGGAGGTCGGGGGCATGACCTCCTTCGCGGTGGGGCCCGATGCCCATCTGGTCGACGGCAACGCCGACGTGGCGCTGGTGGCGGACTTCCCCGACGTGCAGGCCTTCCGCGCCTACGCCGACGACCCGCGGCACCTGGCCGTGCTGACCGAGCACGTGCGCCCGCACCTGGCGAGCCGGACGGCGGTCCAGTACGAGGTCTGAGCGCGAGGAGCGCCCCGGGTCGTCACCGCGGCGCGGGTGCGGGGCCACCGCGGGGGCGGTGTCGGGCACGGGTACGGGCAGGCGCAGGGGCACGGGCGGCAGCCTGGCCGGTCGCGGAGGTACTCGGCCGGTCGTCGTCCACAGCTGACGGCGTCGTCCACAACCTGGCCCGGACCGGTGATCGACGGCCGCCGCACGGCGAGCCTCGTCGCCATGACCGCATCCGAACGCCCTGCTCCGGTCCGCCTCAGCGGCCCCGGCGACGTCGCCGCCGCCCTCCCGCACCTGGTCGGCTTCCACCCGGTCGAGTCGCTGGTCGTCCTGAGCCTGCGGGACCGGGGGACGCTGGTGGGCCTCACCGCGCGGGTGGACCTGCCGTCCCCGGCCGACCGCGACCAGGTGGTGCGCGGGCTGGTCCACTCGGTGCTCACCGACGCCCCGTCGGCGGTCGTCGTCGTGGTGGTGACCGACGAGGACGATGACCCGGCCCCCCAGCTGCCGCAACGGGAGCTGCTGCACCGGACCGTGCTGGAGTTCGACGCGGCCGGGGTGGCCGTCCGGGACGTGCTGCTGGTGCGCGGCGGCCGCTGGTGGTCCTACGACTGCGCCGACCGGTGCTGCGCCCCGGGCGCCGGGCGCCCGGTCCCCACGGGCACCAGTCAGCTGGCCCTCGCGGCGACGCTCGAGGGCCAGGTGGTGGAGGCCGACCGGGCGGCCCTGGTCCGGCGGGTCGCCCCGGTCGGCTTCCTGGCGGCCGAGGGGATGGCCCGGGCCTGCGACGAGGTCGGCCAGGTCATGGCCCGGCGGCTGCTGGGCACTGCCTGGGAGGAGGTGACCGAGGAGTCCTGGGAGCTGCTCCGCGCCGCCGTCGACCGCTGCGGCCCGGGCTCGACCGCCGCGCTGACCGACGCCGAGGCCGCCCGGCTGGCCTGGGGGCTGCGCGACATCGACGTCCGGGACCGCGCGGTGGGGCTGTGCACCGGGCCGTCGGCGGCCGGGGCCGAGCAGGTGTTCACCGAGCTGACCCGGCGGGCGCCGGCGCCGCTGGACGCGGCGCCGGCCACCCTGCTCGCGGTCACCGCGTGGGCCCGGGGCAGCGGGGCGCTGGCCAACGTGTCCCTGGACCGGGCGCTGGCGAGCGAACCGGGCTACACGCTCGCGGTCCTGCTGCGGCGGGCGCTGGACGCGTGCCTGCCGCCGGCGGCCATCCGCGACCTGGTCCGCGAGGCCGCCGACCCGCCCGTCGTGCCCCGGCTCCGACAGTCGGCGCCGGACTGGTGGCCCTGGTGAGAGGTCACAGCAGGGCGGGCCGCTCCCACTCCTGGCCCAGCACGTGCTCGGCCAGGAACCCGAGCACCGTCTCGTACCAGACCGTCGCGTTGCCGGGGGTGAGCACCCAGTGGTTCTCGTCGGGGAAGTAGAGGAACTTCGACGGCACCCCGCGCTTCTGCAGGTCGTACCAGAGCCGCAGCCCCTCGCCGATCGGCACCCGGTAGTCCTTGTCGCCGTGGATGACCAGCATCGGCGTGCGGATCGCGTCGGCGTAGCGGTGCGGCGAGTTCTGCTCGTACCGCCGGGGCTCGGTCAGCGGGTCACCGAACTCCCGCTCCCAGTAGTAGGCGGAGTCCGTCGTCCCGGCGAACTGGTCCAGGTGCCACAGGCTCGCGTGGGTCACGATCGCGGCGAACCGGTCGGTCTGGGTGGCGATCCAGTTGGCCATGTAGCCACCGAAGGAGCCGCCCATCGCCGCGGTGCGGGTCGCGTCGATCTCCGGCAGCGCCTCGGCGGCGTCCACCGCGGCCATCAGGTCGGTGTACGGGGCGCCGCCCCACTCACCCCAGCCCCGGCGGACGAAGTCCTGTCCGAAGCCCTGCGACAGCGCCGGGTTGGGCAGCAGGACGGCGTAGCCGCGGGCGGCCAGCAGCCACGGTGTCCACCGCCAGGACCAGCCGTTCCAGCTCATCAGCGGGCCGCCGTGCACCCACAGCACCAGCGGTGCCGGCTGCCGGGCGCTCGCTCCGTCGGGCAGCACCAGCCAGGACTGCACCCGGGTGCCGTCGGCAGCGGTGGCGTCGAGCTCGCGGAGCGTGCCGGGGAGGGAGTCGACGGTGCCAGGGTTGGGCAGCGGGGTGGGCTGCTGACCGGTCGCGACCGGGTCCAGCCGGACCGGCACCGGCGGGGAGTCGTAGGCCGAGCGCAGGGCGTACAGCGCGCTGCCGTCGCGGGCCACCTGCAGGTCGCTGTAGGCGCCGTCACCGGTCAGCCGCACCGGGGCGGCGCCGTCCAGCGCGACCCGGAAGACGGCGTGCCGCCCGTCCTCGTCGGCGAGGAAGTACACCGCGGTGCCGTCGGCGGCGAACTGCGGCGCGCTGGGCCAGCGGTCGAAGTCGGCGGTGAGGTCGCGGGAGTCGGCGGTGACCGGGTCGACCAGCAGCAGCGTGTAGTCCGGCGGCTCGCTGAACGTGGAGGCCGACTCCCGCACGCACACCAGCCGGGTGGAGTCCGGGGAGAAGCGAGGGGAGTGGACGTCGGCCTGCGGGTCGTCGACCAGCACCCGGGTCCGCCCGGTGGCCACCTCGGTGAGCACCAGCCGGGAGCGGCGGCCGGCCGGCCCGTCGGGCACGTCCTCGCCGCGGGCCACGAACCGGCCGTCGGGGGAGACGGCGACGTCGTCGCCCGCGCCCAGCGGGGCGGCCGCCTCGGGGGTCAGGTCCCGCCACTCCGCGGGCTCGGGACGGGCGCCGGCGGCCGGGTCGGCGGGCAGCCGCCCGAGCCAGTACAGGTGCGGGACCGCGGGGCCGAGGTCGTGGTCCCAGAAGCGCACCGGGTAGCTCTCGTGCAGCACCGCGGTCACGCCGGCGTCCGCGCGCTCCTTGCGCCGCTGCTCGTCGTCGGCGGCGTCCGCCGCGCCCGGCGTGGTCGAGGCGAGCACCGCCACCTCGCCGGTGTCGGCGGCGACCAGCACGCCGCTGATGCCGGCGACCCGCTGCAGGGCCAGCCGTGCCTCCCCGCCGTCGGCCGGCAGGCACCACAGCGCCGGCTTCGGCTCACCGGCGTCCTTGCCGGCGTCGGGGTCGGGGCGGGCGGAGGTGAACAGCAGGTCGCCCGCGGGGGTGAACACCGGCGCGGACTCAGCGACCGGCCCCCGGGTCAGGCGCCGCGCGGAGCGGCGCCCGGCCGGGTCGACCTCCCACAGGGCCGACTGCCAGGCGGTGCCCGCCGGGTTCAGCGTCGCGACCGCCGTGACCAGCCGGGTGCCGTCGGGGGAGAGGGCCAGGCCGCCGAGGCGTGGCAGCGCCATGAAGTCGGCGAGCCGGTGGAACGGGGTGGCCTGCGGCTGGTCGCCGGAGGGAGCTGCGGAGTCGCTCACCGGTGCCTTCTCTCTGTGCGTCCGGGCGGGGCACCGCCGAGCCTAGTGAGGAGATCGTGAGCCCGGCGAAGGAGTTGTCGGCCCGGTGGCCGGGCGCCGGAACGACGCGAGCCGCGGCCCCGGTGGGGGTCGCGGCTCGCGGGAGCTGCCGGTCGTGCCGTCAGCCGACGCCGGCGGTCGCCTCGGCGGCCTCGACCGGGGTGAGGTCGTCGTCGACGGCGCTGACGAAGACGTGCTGGGCGACCCCGGGCTGCAGCGGCACCCCGTCGACGAGGACGGCGCCGTTGGACAGCGACGCGGTCACCGTCGAACCGGGGCGGACGCCCTGGTCGGCCAGCGACCGGAGGAGCTGGGCGTCCTCCTGGAGCTGCTCGCTGATCCGGCGGACCACCACCTGGCGCCCTTCGGGCGTGGCCGTGGTGGAGAGCAGGGTGAGCGCGTCGAGCACCGCGGAGGTGTCGCCGCCGAGGGCGTCGAGGCCCGGGATGGGGTTGCCGAACGGGGAGACCGTGGGGTTGTCGAGCAGGGTGAGGATCTTGCGTTCCACCGCCTCGCTCATCACGTGCTCCCAGCGGCAGGCCTCCTCGTGGACGTCGGCGTAGTCGAGGCCGATCACGTCCACCAGCAGGCACTCGGCCAGCCGGTGCTTGCGCATGACGGCGGTCGCCAGCTCGCGCCCCTCGTCGGACAGCTGCAGGTGGCGGTCGCCCTGCACGGTCAGCAGCCCGTCGCGCTCCATGCGGGCCACGGTCTGGCTCACGGTGGGGCCGCTCTGGTGCAGGCGCTCGGCGATGCGGGCCCGGAGAGGGGTGATCCCCTCTTCCTCGAGCTCGAAGATGGTCCGGAGGTACATCTCCGTGGTGTCGATGAGGTCGTTCACGTCCACTCCTCCGTCAGGTGCCGAGGATTCTACGAGGCGTCGGCCACCCGGCGGGCTCCGACGACCCGACGACCCGACGACCCGACGACCCGACGACCCGACGACCCGACGACCCGACGCCGCGGCGGCGCGGGGTGGCCGGCGCCCGGTAGCGTCCGGGCACGGCAGAGCCGGCTGCTCGCCGGGGAGCAGCGGTGGTTCGGCACCGCCGTGCCTGCCGAGGACGAGGACCAGCGAGGGAGGGCCCGTGAGTGACTCCGTCGCGGTGGTCTGGGACGACGCGCTGCTCGGCTACACCATGGGCGGCGACCACCCGATGCACCCGCTGCGCCTGGAGCTGACCATCGAGCTGGCGCAGTCGCTCGGCGTGCTGGACCGGCCCGGGCTGGAGGTGCTGCGGCCCACCCCGGCCGACGAGGACCTGCTCCGGCTGGTGCACGGCCAGGGCTACCTGGACGCGGTGCGGCGGGCCCCCGACGACCCGGCCGCCGCCGGGCACGGCCTCGGCACCCCGGACAACCCGGTCTTCGCGGGCATGTACGACGCGGCCGCGCTGATCACCGGCGGCAGCGTGCTCGCCGCCCAGCAGGTGCACTCCGGCAAGGCCCAGCACGCGGTCAACATCTCCGGCGGGCTGCACCACGCCATGCGCGACACGGCCTCCGGGTTCTGCGTGTTCAACGACGCAGCCGTGGCGATCGCCTGGCTGCTGCGCCAGGGCTACGAGCGGATCGCCTACGTCGACCTGGACGTCCACCACGGGGACGGCGTGCAGGCCGCCTTCTACGACGACCCGCGGGTGCTCACGGTCAGCGTCCACCAGACGCCGCTCACCCTGTTCCCGGGCACCGGCTACCCGGAGGAGACCGGTGACCCGCAGCGGGCGCTGGGCAGTGCGGTCAACCTGGCGCTGCCCAACGGCACCGACGACGCCGGCTGGTTGCGCGCGTTCCACGCGGTGGTGCCCAGCGTGGTGCGCGCCTTCGCCCCGCAGATCCTGGTCACCCAGTGCGGCTGCGACGCCCACCACGAGGACCCGCTGGCCGACCTCGGGCTCACCGTCGACGGTCAGCGCGCCTCCTACCGGGCGGTGCACGACCTGGCCCACGAGGTCTGCGACGGCCGGTGGATCGCCCTGGGCGGTGGCGGATACGGACTGGTGCGCTGCGTGCCGCGCGCCTGGACCCACCTGATCGCCGAGGCCAGCGGTGACCGGCTGGCCCCGTCCACGGAGATCCCGCAGGCGTGGCGCGACGACGTCCGCCGCCGCGGACTGCGGGTCGAGCCTCCCGAGTCGATGACCGAGGGCGGCTACGTGGGCTTCCCCCGGTGGGACCCGTTCACCGAGAACCGGGTCGACCGGGCCATCCTGCGCACCCGCACGGCCGCCTTCCCCTACTTCGGACTCGACCCGGACGACCCCCGTGACTAAGGACCACCTCGCCCCCCACCACTCGCGAGCTCGTGGCGGGCCCCTACGAGGTGGCCGGGAGAACCCATGACCGAGGACCCATCCGTGAGCCCCGCGCCGCCGCCGCACTGGGAGGCCGACGTCGTCGCCGCCGACGGCGGCACCGTGCACCTGCGCCCGATCACGCCCGAGGACGCCGACGGCATCGTCGGGCTGATGGACCGCAGCAGCGAGCAGACCCGCTACTACCGGTTCTTCGGCCCGGTGCGGCGCCTGTCGGACAAGGACCTGCACCGGTTCACCCACGTCGACCACGTCGACCGGGTGGCCTTCGTCGTCCTGCTCGGCGACGAGCTGATCGGGGTGGGCCGCTACGACCGGCTGCCGGGCACCGCCGACGCCGAGGTCGCCTTCCTCATCGAGGACGCGCACCAGCGCCGCGGGCTGGGGTCGGTGCTGCTGGAGCACCTGGCCGCGGCCGCCCGTGAGCGGGGGATCAGCCGCTTCGTCGCCGAGGTGCTCAGCCAGAACAGCGCGATGGTCCGGGTGTTCCAGGACGCCGGCTACTCGGCCCAGCGGTCCTACGAGGACGGCGTCGTGCACCTGACCTTCCCCATCGCCCCCACCGAGCAGTCGCTGGCGGTGGCGCACGAGCGCGAGCAGCGCAGCGAGTCGCGGTCCATCGGCCGGCTGCTGACCCCCGGCTCGGTGGCGGTGGTCGGCGCGAGCAACGACCCGAGCAAGGTGGGGTCGGCGGTGCTGCACAACCTGCTGGAGTACGGGTTCGCCGGGCCGATCTACCCGGTCAACCCCGCGGTGCGCCACGTGCGCGGCGTGCCGGCGCACGCGGACATCGAGTCGATCCCCGACGACGTCGACCTGGCCGTGCTGGCCGTGCCCGCCGAGGAGGTCGCGGGCGTCGTGGAGGCCTGCCGTCGCAAGCGGGTCAAGGGGCTGGTGGTCATCTCCGGCGGGTTCGGCGAGACCGGGTCGGAGGGCCGGGCGGCGGAGCGTGCGCTGGTGGCCTCGGCCCGGGCGTCGGGCATGCGCGTGGTCGGCCCCAACTGCCTGGGCGTCGTCAACACCGACCCGGCGGTCCGGCTGAACGCCAGCCTGGCGCCGTACGTCCCCGGGCGGGGCCGGGTCGGGTTCTTCGCCCAGTCCGGCGCGCTGGGCGTGGCACTGCTGGAGCGGGCGCGGGGACGCGGCATCGGGCTGTCCAGCTTCGTCTCCGCGGGCAACCGTGCCGACGTCAGCGGCAACGACATGCTGCAGTACTGGGCCACCGACCCGGCCACCGAGGTGGTGCTGCTGCACCTGGAGAGCTTCGGCAACCCGCGCAAGTTCGCCCGGCTGGCCCGCAGCGTCGGCCGCACCAAGCCGGTCGTCGCGGTCAAGAGCGGCCGGCACGTGAAGATGACCGCCGGGCTGGCCGGCACCAGCGTCGCGGTGCCCGAGCAGTCGGTCGCGGCGCTGTTCGCCTCGGCGGGTGTCATCCGGGTCGACACCCTGGCCCAGCTGTTCGACGTCGGCACCCTGCTGGCCCACCAGCCGCTGCCGGCCGGTGACCGGGTGGCGATCGTCGGCAACTCGACCGCGATGGGCGTTCTGGTCGCCGACGCCGTCCTGGACCGGGGCCTGCAGTTGGCCCACGACCGGCCGGTCGACATCGGCACCCAGGGGGACCCGGAGGACTTCCGGGCCGCCCTGCAGGCCGCGGTCGACGACGACGCGGTCGACGCGGTCGTCGCGGTGTTCCTCCCGCCGTTGCTCAGCGGGGAGCAGACCTTCGGCCGGGTGCTGCGCGAGGTCTCCGAGGGGGCGGCGAAGCCGGTGGTCGCCAACTACCTGTCCACCGACGGCATCCCCGACGAGCTGGCGGTGCGCGACGAGCACGGCATGCCGGCCCGGGGGTCGGTGCCGTCCTTCTCCACTCCCGAGCGGGCGGTGATCGCGCTGGCCAAGGTCAGCGAGTACGCCCGCTGGCGGCGACGGCCGATCGGCGTCGTCCCGGACCTGGACGGGATCGACGAGGAGGCCGGCCGCACGGCGGTGCTCGGCGCGCTGACCGGCACGCCCGCCGGCCGCGACCTCACCGACGAGGAGACGATGGCCCTGCTGCGGGCCTACGGCATCCCGCTGCTGGGCACCCGCCGGGTGGAGGACGCCGATGCGGCGGTCGCCGCCGCGGAGCAGATCGGCTACCCGGTGGTGCTGAAGTCGACGGCGCCGTGGCTGCGCGACCGTCGCGACCTGGGTGGGATGCGGTTCGACCTGGCCGACGCCGAGGATGTGCGCGCCGCGTTCGCCGCCATCCCGGCCGGCGATCCGGTGATCGTGCAGGAGCAGGCGGCTCCGGGGGTGGGCACGGTCGTCGAGGTGGTCGACGACCCGTCCTTCGGTGCGCTGGTCAGCTTCGGCCTCGGCGGGGTGGCGACCGACCTGCTGGGCGACCGTGCCTACCGGACGCTGCCGCTGACCGACCTGGACGCCCACGAGCTGGTCCGGGAGCCCCGGGCGTGGCCGCTGCTCGACGGCTACCGGGGGAGTGCGCCGGTGGACACCGCCGCCCTGGAGGAGCTGCTGCTGCGGGTGGCCCGGCTGGCCGACGACCTGCCGGAGGTGCTCGGGCTGACGCTGGAGCCGGTGATCGTCGGACCGGCCGACGCCTGGCACGGTGGCCGCTCGCTGGTGGTGGCCGGTGCGGCGGTCAGGGTGGGGCCGCCCACCGCCCGCATCGACCAGGGCCCCCGGAGGATGTTCCGCCCCGCCGGGTCCTGAGACGCGAACGAGCCGGTCACCCGAGGAAGGGTGACCGGCTCGTCGATGCTCCAGCCGGGCGGTGGCTCGGCGCCACAGGGGCACGGAACCTGGCCGCGGTGACGGCCGGGAGGCCGTCAGCCGAGGTAGTCCCGGAGGGCGTCGGCGCGCTGCGGGTCGCGCAGCTTGGTCATCGTCTCGCGCTCGATCTGGCGCACCCGCTCGCGGGAGAGCCCGAACCGCTTGCCGATCTGCTCCAGCGTGCGCGGCTGCTCGCCGTCCAGACCGAAGCGCATGATCACGACGTCGCGCTCGCGCTCCTCCAGGGTCTCCAGGACGTTGCGCACGTCGCCCTTCATCATCTGGAAGGCGACGGCGTCCTCGGCGACCGCGGCGTCGGCGTCCTCGATGAAGTCGCCGAGACGGGACTCCTCGTCGGCGCCGACGGTCTGGTCGAGGCTGACCAGGTCGCGGGAGTACTCGAGCAGCTCGGTGATCCGCTCGGGGGTCATGTCGAGCTCGAGACCCAGCTCCTCGGGGGTGGGCTCCCGCTCCAGCTCCTGGTGGATCCGGCGCCGGGTGCGCACGACCTTGTTGACCTGCTCGGCCAGGTGCACGGGCAGCCGGATGGTGCGGCCGGAGTCGGCCATGGCGCGGGTGATGGCCTGGCGGATCCACCACGTGGCGTAGGTCGAGAACTTGAAGCCCTTGGTGTAGTCGAACTTCTCGACCGCGCGGATCAGGCCGACGTTGCCCTCCTGGATGAGGTCCAGGAACGTCATGCCGTGGCCGGTGTAGCGCTTGGCCACCGAGACGACCAGCCGGAGGTTGGCCTCCAGCAGGTGCGCCTTGGCCGCCTTGCCGTCCGCGGCGAGCAGCTTGTAGTCGCGGGTCAGCGCGGGGGTGAGCTTCTTCTCGGCCAGCAGCCGGTCGGCGTAGAGGCCGGCCTCGATGCGCTTGGCCAGCTCGACCTCCTGCTCGGCGGTCAGCAGCGCGGTCTTGCCGATGGTGTTGAGGTAGACGCGCACCAGGTCCGTCGACACCAGGCCACTGGTGTCCGGGGCACGGCGCGGCGAGCGCACCTCGAGGGTGTCGGTGGTGGAGGACTGCAGCAGCGTCACGATGAGTCTTCGTCCTTGCTTCGGTGTCCGGATGCACCGCGGCCGTCGTCGGCTCGCTGCACATCCCGGCGTGGTCGGTCAGAGCGTCGGCCCGGTGGCGCCCGGGGTGGCTCTCCGCCCGTGATGTCCGTTGTGGTACGTCGTGTGCAACGGACCGGACCGGACGGGTGTTCCGACCCCGGACAACTCACAGGCAACGGCCAGGTGTGACTGACAGCACTCTTCCCCGTACCCGGTGCTGACCGGATCAGACCTCGAGTTGCAAGGTCATCGGGCCCTCGTTGACCGAGGCCACCTGCATCCGCGCGCCGAAGCGCCCGGTCGCCACCACCGTCCCCCGGCGGCGCAGCTCGGCGACGACCTCCGTCACCAGCGGTTCGGCGACCTCGCCGGGCGCCGCGTCCTGCCAGGAGGGGCGGCGGCCCTTGCGGGTGTCGGCGTAGAGGGTGAACTGGCTGACCACCAGCACCGGCAGGCCCAGGTCGCCCACGGACCAGGCGCCGTCGTCGGTGGCGAAGACCCGCAGCTCGTGCAGCTTGCGCGCCAGGGCGCGGGCCCGGTCGGCGTCGTCGTCGCGCCCGGCGCCGACCAGGGCCAGCAGCCCGGCACCGATCTCCCCGACGACCTCGCCGTCCACCGTCACCGACGCCGAGCTCACCCTCGTCACCACTGCGCGCACCGAGCCATCCTCACCCGGGCCGGTCGGGCAGGATCACCTGCGTGCCGACCCTCCGCCTCACCCAGGACGACGCCGCCGACGACCTGCTCGGACGCGACCCGCTCGCGCTCCTCCTCGGGATGCTCCTGGACCACCACGTGCGTCAACGAAGCAGTGACCGTTCGGCCAGCGGCGTGTGACCCGGTGGGCGGTGCCGTTCGATCGTGCACCCGGTCACGAGGTGGGACGTCGTGACCGGGGGGTCTGCGGCCACAGGGTCCAGGGCAGCGGCCAGCCCAGTGCCCAGATGATCACGCCGGCGGTCAGGCCGTTGATCCAGCCGGCCAGATGCACGGTGCGCCCGGGGTCGTCGACGGCGAGGATGGCCAGGCCGAGCAGGCCACAGGCGACCGCCCACCCGGCGAGCGCGCGGGCCCACAGCCGCCACTCGTAGCGGGCCCGTGCCTGCCCGTACTTCGGCCGGCGGACGGGTGACGGGCTCCCGGCGAAGCGGTGGGCGAAGCGCTGATCGGCCCAGCTGAGGGTGATCGGCCCGAAGGCCACGGAGAAGCCGATGTAAACGGCGGCGAGCCCGTGCGCGGCGCCGGCCGTGCTGCCGGAGCGGAGGTCGAGGACGGAGGCGGTGAGCAGGACGAGGTCGAGCACCGGGGGGCCGGCCAGCAGGACCGAGCTGGTGCGGCGCAGACGCAGGAGGTAGCGGGTGACCAGGCCGGCGCCGAGCAGGCACCAGAAGCCGATCTCGCAGGCCACGATGAGGGCGATCAAGAACTCGCTCAACTGATGGGCTCCACTCAGACCGCCGTGCCGGTGACGGCAGGGTCCGCGACGGCAGGACGTGGCGCACGGCGCATCAGCCAGGTGCGTGGGCCAGCGTCGGGCAGGTCGACGACGGCGGTGATCGTGAAGCCGAGGCGCTCGTAGAATCGCACGTTGCGCGGCGCGCTGGTCTCCAGGTGCACCGGCAGGCCGTATCGGTCGGCGCGGGCAAGGCCCGGCTGCAGGGCAGCTGCCCCCAGGCCCTGCCCCTGCTGGTCCTGCGCCACGCCGACGCTGGCCAGCAGCAGGTGCTCGCCGCAGGGCCGGTGCGGGGCGAGCAGTTCCTCGGCGGCGGCCGCTGCGGCCGCACGCTTGCCGGCCAGCTCGGCGGCCACCGGGCCGACCTCGCGCCAGACGTGGTCGGGAACGGCGGTGCCGGGCAGCCAGACGGCGACGGTGACCAGGGTGTCGTCGGTGTAGCCGAGGTCGACGTGCCCGTGGGGCAGGGCGACGGCGCTGAGGTACAGGTGCTGCAGCGCGGTGAGCCGCCGTTCGTGGTCGTCGGCGGCGACGGTCCAGCGGGTCCACGGGTAGTCGGTGAAGGCGTCGGCGAGTAGCGCGGCCGCGATTGGGGCGTCGTCGGCCGTGGCGGGGCGCTGGTGCAGCGTCATCGCTCCTCCGTGTGGTGCCGGGTCGGTGTCAGGTGGCGGTAGGCGGCTGGGGTCCAGGCGGCGAGCATCTTGGGCCGCAGGGTGGCGCCGAGGCGGCGGTAGAAGCGCTGGACGTCGGCGTTGTCGACCTCCATGCCCCAGCGGATGAGCAGCTGTTCGGGCGCGGCAAGAGTGGCGAGGGCGGCCATGAGCTTGCGGCCGACGCCGGCGTCGCGGTGGCCGGGACGGACGTAGAGGTCGTCGAGGCTGAGCGCGTCCCCGCCGGTCCACAGGTGCAGCTGGCGGACGGCGGAGACGTAGCCGATGGCGCGCTCGGCGAGCAGCACGATCACCTCGGGTCGGCCGAGCAGCAGGCGTCACTGAGCGACATCGACGTGCACGTGCGGCCTGGTCCTCGTGGGCCGCTGTCTCGCCGACCATCGTGGCGGCGGCGTCGGTCGGCATGGCCCGCCGGATGGCGACGCCGGGGGTCGCCGTGGCGGCGGTGCCGAGTCGGGTGGTGGACGCCTCGGTCGTGGTGGGCTCCTCGTGAGAAGGGTGCCGGTAGGAGTCGGCGGCGCCGGCCCGGTGGGGCGGGCCGGCGCCGGAGCGGTCACTGGGAGGCGATGGCGGTGAGCACGTCGAGCCGGGCAGCGCGGCGGGCGGGCAGCAGGCCCGCGGCGAGGCCGGCGAGCACCGCGGTGGCGACCACGGCCAGCAGTTGGCCGACCGGGACCTCCATGACGAACGGGTTGTCCCCGGACAATCCGGCCAGGGTGGCCGCGGCCAGGCCGAGGCCGAGACCGGTGCCCACGACCGCGGCGACGGCGGCGATGAGCACCGCCTCGGCGCGGATCATCCGGGACAGCTGCCTGCGGGTCATGCCGACCGCGCGCAGCAGGCCGATCTCGCGGGTCCGCTCGACGATGGACAGCGCCAGGGTGTTGGTGATGCCCAGCAGCGCGATGAGGACTGCGAAGCCGAGCAGCACGGTGATCAGCCCGAGCACCTGGTCCACGGCCGCGGCGCGGCCGGCCGCGGCCTCGGCCTGGTCGAGCACCTCGGCGTTGGGGAAGTCGGCGACCGCTGTCCGCAGCGCGGTGCGCGCCTCGGCCGGATCGGTGCCGTCAGCGAGGGTGACGTACACGGTGGCGTCGACGTTCTCGCTGAAGTGGGAGGCGTAGGTGTCCAGCGAGATCACGTAGTTGGTCGACAGCGCGCGAGCGGAGTCGTCGGCCATCAGGCCGACCACTCGCAGCCGCTGCTCGCCGTCGCGCGGGAAGGTGAGCGCGAGGGTGTCGCCGACGGACAGGCCGCGCTCGGCGGCGACGCCGTCGGCGAGCACGATCCCGCCGGACTCGAGGGCGGCCAGGTCACCGGCGGTCATCTCGACGTCGGCGACACGGGGCAGGGTGGCCGGGTCGACGGCGGTCAGCGCGCTGGTCATGCCGGCGTCGAGCCAGTGGCCGTAGCGCACCGAGGAGACGGCGGGGACCTCGGGCAGCGCCGCGACGCGGGCGGCGACCTCTGGGGAGAGCCCGCCGAGCATCTCGTCGCGGCTGCTCTGCACGAGCAGGTCGGCGGTGATCGCCTCGGTGGACGCGGCGCCGATCGCCTTGACCGAACTGCCGAGCACGGTGACGAAGCCGATGAGGGCTAGGCCCAGGGCGAGGGCCATCGCGGTGGCCGCGGTGCGCCGCGGGGTGCGCACCGTCGACTCCCGCGCCAGCTGCCCGGGCACGCCGAGGCCGGTCAGCGGGCGGCCGACCGCCTGCGCCAGCCGCGGCGTCAGGACCGGGGCGAGCACGATCAGGCCGGCCAGCAGCAGCACCGCGCCGACGGCGACGCCGGCGATGTCGCGCAGCAGCGCGGCGGTGACCAGTCCGACGCCGCCCAGGGCGAGCGCGGCCCAGCCGATGATCAGCCGGGCCCGGCGGGGCCGGGCGGGCGCCGGGGCGGCGGCCCGGATGGCCTCCACCGGGGCGGTGCGGGCGGCCCGTCGGGCCGGGCCGAGCACGGCCAGCAGCGTGATCACCGTGCCGGCGACCAGGCCGACGACGATGGTGCGGGCAGTGACGGTCAGCGGCCCGTCGGGCAGCGCCAGGCCGGCGCCGGAGGCCAGCCCGCGCAGGGCATAGGCGGCCCCGATGCCGGCGGCGGTGCCGCTGGCCGCGCCGGTGACGCCGACGAGCAGCGCCTCACCCAGCACGGAGGCGAACACCTGCCGGCCGGTGGCGCCGGCCGCGCGCAGCAGCGCCAGCTCCCCGGCGCGCTGGGTGAGCACGATGCCGAAGGTGTTGGCGATGAGGAACGCCCCGACGACCAGCCCGGCGGCGGCCAGCGCCAACAGCACGATGCGCAGGTAGTCGATGCTCTCCTTGGCCGCGTCGGCGCTGGCGGCGGCGGCATCCTGGGCGTTGCTGACGGCGTAGTCCTCGCCGAGGGCCGCGGCCAAGTCGCTGCGAAGGTCGGCGACGGCGACGCCGTCGGCGGCGAGCACGTCGACCGAGGTGACGTCGGTGCCGAGGTCGAGCAACGCCTGCGCGGTGGGCAGGTCGACCAGCACAACGGTGCTGTTGGCCAGCCCGTCGGCCTCGCCGACACCGGTGAGGCCGACGACGCGCAGCTGCCGGCTGCTGGTCGCCGACACGGTCACCGTGTCGCCGAGATCGATGCCGTGGTCGGCGGCGGTGGCCGCGTCGAGGACGACTTCCCCGTTTCCGGCCGGAGCGCGGCCTGCCTGCAGGGAGTAGGCGGTGAACGGTGCCTCGGCCCATGTGCCGAGCAGGGTCGGCCCGGCCGGGGCTACGGCCTGCCCGGCCACCTGCAGCTGCCCCGGTCCGGAGGCGATCGGCCGGACCTCTTCGACGCCGGGGGTGGCCGCGATCCGGTCAGCGAGGACGGCCGGCAGCGGGTCCCGCTGAACCTCGACGCCCATCGCGGCGTCGAACGCGGCGGCACCGCGGACGATGAGGTCGACCCCGGCGGCCGTGGTGCGGAACTGCTCGTCGAGCAGGCGGCTGCTGGTGTCGGTGAGCACCAGGCTGCCGGCGGCGAACGCGACGCCGAGCGCGACGGCCAGCCACGTCAGCGCCAGCCGGGAGCGGTGCGCGAGCGCGTTGGCGAGGGCGAGTCGGAACATCGCGGCTCACGCCCCCGCTCGCGCGTCGAGCCTGGCCATGCGGGCCAGCACGGTCTCCGCGGTGGGGTCCGGCAGCTGGTCGACGATGCGCCCGTCGGCGAGGAAGACGACGCGGTCGGCGGAGGCAGCGGCGACAGGGTCGTGAGTGACCATGACGATCGTCTGGCCCAGGGTGCGGGTGGCGTCGCGGAGGAAGGCCAGCAGCGCCGCGCCGGCGCGGGAGTCGAGATTGCCGGTGGGCTCGTCGGCGAAGACGAGCTCGGGGCGGGCGATCAGCGCGCGGCCGACGGCGACCCGCTGCTGCTGCCCGCCGGACAGCTGCGCGGGGCGGTGGTCGAGTCGGTCACCCAGGCCGAGCATTCGGACCAGCTCGGCGAGCCAGGCAGGGTCGGGACGGCGACCGGCGAGGGTGAGCGGCAGGGCGATGTTCTCCGCGGCGGTCAGCGACGGGATGAGGTTGAACGCCTGGAAGACGAAGCCGAGCCGCTCGCGGCGCAGCAGGGTGCGGTCCCGCTCGGACAACGTGGTCAGGTCGGTGTCGCCGAGCAGGACCTGGCCGGAGTCGACGCTGTCCAGGCCGGCGAGGGCGTGCACCAGGGTGGACTTGCCCGACCCGGAGGGGCCCATGACGGCGGTGAACTCGCCCGCCGGGATCGTCACGGAGGCGCCGTCCAAGGCGTGGACGGTGGCTTCGCCGCGGCCGTAGGTCTTGACCAGGTCGATCGCGCGGGCGGCGATCGCCGGCGCGTCCTCACGCGTCGCGGTGGCCGTGCGAGAGGCCGGGGTCAGTTCTGCGGGGGCTGGCCGCGGGTGCGGCGGGAGAAGAGGGCGGGCGGGCATTGCGTCTCCTGGACGTGAGGTGGTCGCAGTGGTCAGTGGATGCGGCGCCGGCGCGGGGAGCGGGCCTTGGCGGACCTGGCGAGCCGGTGGAGGCGGGCGTCGCGGAGGAGCTCGCTTTGGCGGGCGTGGAAGAGCTCCTCGTAGAGCGGGTTCATGGCGGGTGTCCTTTCGCGAGGTGGGTAGCCGGGTGGTCAGGGCAGGACGCGGTAGCCGGCCGCCTCGATCGCCGCGGCGATGTCGGCGCGGTCCACCGGCCGCGCGGCGGTGACGGTGACGGTGCCGCTGGCCAGGTCGACGGTGGCGGTCTCGACGCCGCCGACGCCGGCGATCGCGGTGGTGACCGCTTCGCGGCAGTGCTCGCAGGTCATGCCGGTGACCGCGAAGGTGGTGGCGCCGATGAACGTGCGGGGCGTGCCGGACAGCATGGGGACTCCTCGACGAGCAGCTGTGGTGCGTTCGGTGATGAGAGTCGGCGAGCAGCTGGGGGCCTCTCACCGGGGAAACCGCCGGGATCAGCTGGGTCAATGGCCGTGGACGCCGAGTCCGTGGCCGTGTCCGTGGCCGCTGGTGCCGGCCGTCGGCTTGCCGCCGGGAACGGCGAGCGCGGTGAGGATGAACAGCCCGGCCAGGACGGCGGCGGTGACGGTGAAGGCACGGCCGTAGCCGTCGACGAGTCCGGTGACCGTGGCGAGGTCGCCGGCGACGGCGGTGAGCGCGGCGACGCCGAGGGCGGCGCCGATCTCGTGGCCGGTCATCATCAGCCCGCTTGCCAGGCCGGACTTCTCCGCGGGCACGTCGCTCATCGCAGCGACGGCGATGGCGACGAACATCGGGCCGACGCCGGCGCCGACGAGCAGGAACCCGGGCAGCACGTCGGCGGCGTAGGAGGCGCCGCCAGCACCGGCGGCCAGCAACAGCACCCCGGCGGCCATCACGACCAGCCCGCCGAGGATCAGCGGGCGGGCGCCGAGGTGGCCGATGACCTTCGACGCCGCGGCGGCGGCCAGGGTGATCGCGGCGGCCAGCGGCAGGACCTGCAGCCCCGCGACGAGCGGTGAGGAGCCGACGACCTCCTGCAGGTACAGCGAGGACAGGAAGATCGCGCCGACCACGGCACCGGTCACGCCGGCCATCACCGCCGAGGCCGACACCAGCGATCGCATCCGCCAGGTGGACGGCGGCACGAGCGGGTCGGCGACGCGGCGCTCGAGCCGGGCGAACGTGCACAGCAGCACCGCGGCCGCGGCCAGCGCGAGCCAGGTGCGCGGCGCGGCTGGGCCGGCAGAGCGGATGGCCTCGATGCCGAGCACCAGCGCAAGCAGCCCGGAGACCACGGTGACCGCACCCGGCGCGTCGAGGCGGCGCAGCGCGGCGGGCTGCGAGGTCCCCCGGGCCACGGCGCGCAGGGTGCCGGCGACGACGGCCACGCCGATCGGGACGTTGATGAAGAACACCGCCCGCCAGCCGAGAGCACTGGTCAGCGCCCCACCAAAGAGGACGCCGGCGGCGATGCCGAGGCTGCCGACGGTGCCCCACACGGCGAGCGCGGTCTGCCGCTGCTTGCCGGCGTAGGCGGTCATGATGATCGACAGTGCGGCGGGGGTGAGCAGCGCGGCGCCGGCGCCCTGCGCGGCGCGGGCCAGGATGAGGGTCAGCGGGGTCTGCGCCAGGCCGCTGACCAGCGAGGCCGTTGTGAACACGGCGACGCCGGCGAGGAAGGCTCGGCGTCGATCGAGCAGGTCAGCGATGCGCCCGCCGAGCAGCAGCAGCCCGCCGGAGAGCAGCACGTAGGCGCTGATCGTCCACTGGTAGTCCGCCGCCGACAGGTGCAGCCCCTCGCTGATGGACGGCAGCGCGACGTTGACCACCGAAACGTCCAGAATGACCATGAACTGGGCGGCGATCATCAAGGCGAACGCCGTCCACGGCTGGCGCGGCTCGTTCCCGGCCGCCGGCGGGTAGCTGGCGACGTGGTCGGTGCGGGGCGTGGCATGGCCGGGGGCGGGCCGGTGCCCGTGCGCGCGGGCCGCCGGTGCGGCGGTGGGGTGGGCCGACATGGCTCCTCCTCGAGGTGGTATCTGCGGGGCTGCCTCCACGCTCGCCGCCGCCGAGATCACTCACGCCGGGAGAATCACCGGGATCACGCTTCCCGGACGCGTCCCCGGCGGTCGGTACGGTGCCGGTCGTGCTGACCGGACGGGCTGCCGAACGCGCGGCGATCGCTGCGCTGCTCGACGCCGCCCGCACCGGGACCGGTGGGGCGCTCGTGGTTCGCGGCGTGGCCGGGTCGGGCAAGTCGACGCTGCTGACCGACGCGGTCACCGCCGCCGCCGGCATGCGGGTGCTGCGCACTTCGGGGGTGGAGTCTGAGTCCCCGCTGGCGTTCGCCGCGCTGCAGCGGCTGCTGTGGCCGCTGCGCGGCGGCATCGAGGCGCTGCCGGCGCCACAGGCCACGGCGCTGCACGCGGCGCTGGGCGAAGCCGCCGGCGACGGCGACCGGTTCCTGGCCTTCCTCGGCACGCTGAGTCTGCTGGCCGACGCCGCCGAGCAGACCCCGGTGCTGGGCGTCGTCGACGACGCCCACTGGCTCGATGACGCCTCCGCCGCGGGGCTGCTGTTCACCGCCCGCCGGTTGCAGGACGAGCGCGTGGCGCTGCTGTTCGCCGCCCGCGACGGCGGCGCCCGCCGCTTCGACGCCCCCGACCTGCCTGCCGTCGTCCTCGGTGGCATGACCGGGTCCGACGCCGACGCGCTCCTGACTGGGCGCGCCGGGGTTGGCGTCGACCCGTCGGTCCGCGACCAGCTGGTGGCCGGAACCGGCGGCAATCCGCTGGCGCTGGTCGAGCTGGCCGGGGTCCTCACCGGCGAGCAGCTGGCCGGACGGGTGCCGTTGCCGAGCACGCTGCCGCTGACCGGCGGGGTCGAGCGGGCTTTCGGCGAGCGCTATCGCCGCCTCGACGAGCCAGCGCAGCGGTTCCTACTGGTCGCCGCGGCCGACGACACCGCCCGGCTGACCATCCTCCGCGACGCCGCGGACCGGCTCGACGCCGACGACGCGGCGCTGGACGCCGTCGAGCGGTCCGGGCTGCTGCGTGTCGACGGCGACACCGTCGCCCTCTACCACCCGCTGGTGCGCTCGGCGGTCTACCAGGCCGCGACCAGCGCCCAGCGGCGCGCCGCCCACCGCGCCCTCGCCGACGTCCTCACCGGCGACGCCGACCGGCGGGCCTGGCACCTGGCCGCCGCCGCCGACCGGCCCGACGAGACCGTCGTCACCGCCCTCGACGGGGTCGCCGAACGGGCCGGGGCACGGGGCGGGCACGAGGCGGCGGCCGCCGCCTGGGCCCGCGCTGCCGAACTCACCCCCGGCGGCGGCGACCGCGGCCGGCGGCTGTACCGGGCCGCGTCCTCGGCATGGCTCGGCGCGCACCCGTCCCGGGCAGCCGCGCTCGCGCAGGCCGCCGCGGCCGACATCAGCGAGCCGGTGCTACGCGCGCGGCTCCTCGTCCTGCAAGGGCAGATCGAGTGGAACACCCGCTCGCTGCACGACGGCTACGACCTCATCCTGCAGGCCGCCGAGGTCGCCGCCGGGGCCGACGACGCGCTGGCCCGGCAGCTGGCCATGCTGTGCGCGTCGCTGTCCGGATTCGGCGCCCGGTCGCCGCGGACGTTCGACCCGGTCGCGCTGGTACCCCAGCCCCCGCCGGACGCGCCGACCGCGGCGCGGGTGGCGTTCGACCTGATGCACGGGTTCCGCGCGCTCGGCCGCGGGGACTACGCCGCCGCCGGCGCGTCGTTCGGTCAGGCGTTCGCCCTGACCGACGCCGAGCCGCTCGAGGACGACCACGTCCTCCAGCCCAACCTCGCGATCGCCGCGTGGCTGATCGACGACGACGAGCGCAGCCTCCGACTGCACGCGAACCAGCTCACCGCCGCCCGCCGCGCCGGGGCGCTCAGCATGCTCGAGCACGCGCTGACCCGCGGCTTCTACGCGCAGATCGCGATGGGAGCGTGGGGCAGGGCGGCCGCCGCCGCGGACGAGGCACTACCGCTGACGGCCGGCACCGGGCACCCCGGCATGACGGCGCTGCCAATGGTGCAGCAGGCCCTCGTCGCCGCCCTGCGCGGAGACGCCGCCGACGACCGCCTGAACGAGGCCGCCGCGATCCGCGAGCGGCATCCAGTCGGCATCACCGACAGCCTCGTGGTCGACATGACGCACTGGGCTCGCGCCCTGCGCACCGCCGCCCAACCGGCCACTGCGGTGCACCACCTCACGCAGGTGTCCGGGCCGGCGCTGCGCCGCCTGGCCGCGCTCGACCTGTTCGACCTTGCCTTCCGCGCCGGGCGGCTCGACGTCCTGCGCGCCTGGCTGGAGGACGTGGTGGCCTTCGCCGAGGGCACCGGCACCCCGAGCGCGCTCGCGGCCGCCGAGCACGGCCGCGCGCTGCTGGCCGAGGGGCCCGACGCCGAAGCGCACTTCGAGGCGGCGCTGACCGCGCACGCGAAGTCGCCACGCTCACCCGATCGCGCCCGCACCGAACTGGCCTACGGCGAGTACCTGCGCCGAGCACGGCGGCGGGTCGACGCCCGCGAGCACCTGCGCACCGCCCTGACGCTGTTCGAGGAGCTGGGCGCCACCCCGTGGGCCGAGCGTGCCGCGCAGGAGCTGCGGGCCTCGGGCGAGACCGCCCGGCGCCGCGACGTCTCCACCGCCACCGACCTCACCGCGCAGGAACGCCAGGTGGCCGCCCTCGTCCGGCAGGGCCTGTCCAACCGCGACGTCGCCGCGCAGCTGTTCGTCAGCCCCCGCACCGTCGACTTCCACCTGCGCAACGTGTTCAGCAAGCTGGCCGTGACCTCCCGCGCCGAGCTGACCGCGCTGCCGCTCGAGCTCTGACGCAGGCCATCGCCGGGCGCCGCACCCGGCGACGGAACCTGGCTATTTCGCCGGCGAGAGGCCGGCGGCCCGCTCCTAGCGTCCGGTGTGGACCAAGCACCGACCCAGGAGGCCCCGATGACCGCCGCTCCCGCCGCTCCGGCTGCGATCGTCCGCCGCCCCGGCGTGCTTGGCGCGCTCACCCGCCGCTGGCCGGCCGCCCTCGGTGCCATCGCCGCCGTGAACGGCTTCGTGCTCGTCGCGCGGCTGCCCGCGTCCGCGCAGGCCTGGACCAGCGCCTGGTGCGTGCTGCTGGCGGCGGTCATCTATCTGACCTGGGGCACCGTCCGCGGCGACCTGACAGACCGGCGGCTGCTGACCGCGCAGACCGCGGCCGTGCTCGGCTTCGGCGCGGCCGCGCTCGCCGCGGTCGCCGTCGACCCGGCCGCGGCCCGCTACGTGCTCGCCGCCGGCTGGCTCGCCCACGCCGCCTGGGACGTCGCCCACCACCGCCTCGGCCGGGTCGTGCCCCGCTGGTACGCCGAGACATGCCTGGTCGCCGACCTCGTCCTCGCCGCCGCGCTGCTCACCGTCGGCCTCGTCTGAACGCCGGCGACTCGCCCGCCCACCCCTGCTCACCAGTCGCCCTGTCAGGAGATCCCATGCCCACGCCACCCTCCACCGCCGACGAGGTCCTCGACGTGCTCGTCATCGGCGCCGGCCAGGCCGGCCTCGCCCTCGGCCACCACCTCGCCGCCCGCGGCACCGACTTCCTGTTGGTCGACGCCGGCCCCGAGATCGGCTCCTCGTGGCGGAACCGCTGGGATTCGCTCCGGCTGTTCAGCCCCGCCCAGTACGACTCGCTGCCCGGCCTGCCGTTCCCCGCCCCCGCCGACACCCATCCCACCAAGGACGACGTAGCCGACTACCTGGCCACCTACGCCGCGCACTTCACCCTGCCGGTGCGGCTGAGCACCCCGGTGACTCGGCTGCACCGCGAAACCGACGGCACCTTCGCCGCCAGCACCCCGACCGGCACGCTGCGCGCGCGGCAGGTCGTGGTCGCCACCGGTCCGTTCCAGACCCCGCACATCCCCGCCCTCGCCGACCGGCTGGACCCGGGCGTGCCACAGCTGCACAGCGCCGGCTACCGGAACCCGACCCAGCTGCCCGGCGGCGGCCGGGTGCTCGTCGTCGGCGCCGCCAACTCCGGCCTGCAGATCGCCGCCGAGCTCGCCGCCACCCAACCGGTCACTGTCGCCGTCGGCACCCGGCCGACCGAGCTGCCCCAGCGGATCGCCGCCCGCGACCTGTTCTTCTGGCTGACGAAGTCCGGGTTCTTCACCGTGCCCGCGCACACCCGCATCGCCCGACGGCTACGCGCCCGCGGCGACGTCGTCATCGGCACCCGCAGCCGCACCCTCCGCCGCCGCGGCATCGACTTCCGCCCGCGGCTGACCGACCTCGCCGGCCGCACCGCCACCTTCGCCGACGGCAGCACCGCCACGGTCGACGCCATCGTGTGGGCCACCGGCTACCGGCCCGACCACTCCTGGCTGCACGTCCCCGGCGTCATCGTCGACGGCGCCGTCCGTCACGCCGGCGGGATCACTGCCGTGCCCGGCCTGTACTTCCTCGGCCTGCCCTGGCAGACCTGCCGCGGCTCGGCGCTGCTCGGCTTCGTCGGCGCCGACGCCGCCACCCTCTCCGACCGCCTGGCTGCCGACGCCAGCCAGACGCAGCCCTCGCCGGCGATCCCGGCGGTTCCCCCGGCGTGACACGGCCGCCGCGTTCCTAGCGTCGCCCGCAGCACAGCCGTCCATCCCGCCGCCGGTCCGCCGAGGAGGAACCGATGTCCACCACGACGCTGCTACCGCCGACCGTGCCAGCCACCCCCGCACCGAGCACCACCGATGCCACGGTGGTCCGGTTCCTTACCGGCTGGGTCGCCACGATGCTGCCGCTGCTGGTCGCCGTGATCGCCCTGGAACTCGGCTGGTCGCTGTTCGGTGCGACGACCTGGCCGGTCGCCGGTGCCCTCGTGGGCGGCTGGACGCTGGTCGCGGCCGGCTGGCTGCGCCGCCGGGGCTGGCCGGACGGCGCCGTGCTCGTCGCACTGGGAGCTCCGGCGGCCGTGCTGGCCGGACCGGCCGCGCTGGGCTGGCTGTCTTCGGCCGGGCTCGTGCTGTGGGGGCCGGTGAGCACCGTGCTGGTCGTGGCGCTGGTCATGGCCGCACAACCGCCGGCTCCGGACGCCCCACCCGCGGCCGAGCCTCCGACCCGCGACTGACCACCCCGACCGTTCCAGCATCCGAGGAGCTCCCGATGAGCGCCCACACCACCCGCCCCACCGTCGGCCTGCTCGCCGGGCTGCTGGCCGCGGCGGCCGGAGAGGTCACCGCCACCGCTACCCTCCGCGGCCGCTCTCCGTCCTCCGGCCTGGCCCGGGGGCTGGTCGACGCCGTACCGGCGATGCTGGTCGACGGCGGCGTCGCCCTCGTCGGCCGCGCGGACAAGCCCGGCCTGGCCGTCCTCGCGGCCGGCACCAGCGGCCTGCTCGCCGCCGCCGGCGGCACCCTGGCCCGCCGACGGCCGCTGCTCGGCGCCGCCATGGCGGCTGCGCCGCACGCGCTCGGCGGCTACCTCGCCGTGCGCCGCGGCGACGCATCCGCGCGGGACACCGCCATCGCCACGGCCGCCGGCATGCTCACCGCCGCGACCGCCGTCGCCCCGATGCCGGTGCGCCCGCCGGCGGTGGTCGCCGCCGCCGCCGCAGTCACGGTCGTGGCCGCCGGCCGGCGGTCCCGACGCCGCGCCGCCGCCGCGCTGCGCGACCGGGTGCCGGTGCCCGCCCCTGCCCAGCCGCTGCCGCCGGTGCCCGTCGCCGACGCCGCACCGCACCCCGGTGTTGCCCCGCTGCTGGCCCAACCCGGCGAGCTGGTCGTCATCGACGTGACCCTGCCGGAGCCGCGCACCGACCTCGGCGCCTGGCGACTCCAGGTGGACGGCGAGGTGAAACAGCCGGTGTCGCTCACCCTGCCCGAGGTGCTCGCGCTGCCGCTGGAGGAGCGCGACCTTCTGATGGTCTGCGTGCACAACCCGGTCGGCGGCACCCGGATGGGCTGCGCTCGGTGGACCGGCATCGGCCTGGCCGACCTACTCGAGCGGGCCGGCGTCCACGACGACGACGGCTGGCTGGTCGCCGAGGCCGTCGACGGCTACACCAACGTCCTGCCGCTGGACGTCGCCCGCTCCCACGGCTTCCTCGCCGTCGGCATGGCTGGCCAGCCGCTGCCTCGCGAGCACGGCAGCCCGGCCCGGCTGCTCGTGTCCGGCCGGCACGGGCAGGACGGCAACCTCAAGTGGCTGCGGCGTCTCAGGATCACCACCACCCCGCCGCTGTCGTACTGGGGCTCCCGCGGCTGGACTGACGGCACCTACCCGGTGCACCCGGCCGCCCGCATCGACACGCCCGGCGCGCACGACCACGTCCAGCCCGGCGAGGTCTCCGTCCGCGGCTACGCCTGGGCACCACCCCTCGGCGTCGACCGGGTCCAGCTGCAGATCGACCAGGGTCCGTGGACCGAGGCCGACCTCGGCGTCGACCTCGGACCGGACGCGTGGCGGCCCTGGACGGCCACGTGGTCGGCCACCCCTGGTGAGCACCGGCTGCGGGTCCGCTGCCGCACCACCACCGGCGAGTGGCAGGAGGGAACCACCGCCACGCCGTTCCCCCATGGCGTGCGCGGCATCCACGCCGTCACCGTCCACGTCGGCGGCAGTCCCGCCGGGCCAGCGCTGCGCCGGCTGGTCGCCCTGGGCGTCACCCGTGCGAGCTGGGCGGTCCGGAGTGTCGCCGCATGGCGTCATCCAGAGCCCGGCGGTCCAGCCGCAGCCCGGCCCGCCGATCCAGGCACCTGACCACACGCACCGCCACCTCCCCAGACCAGTCGCTTCGGCTGTTCTGCTCCGCTCACACGAGGTGTCCCGACCAGCGGCTGTCCCTGGCCGCACAGCAACTCTGCGTCGGGACGCGGGGTGAGTGCGGTAGGGCCGCTCTGCGGCACCATCTCCGTGTGCCGACCCTCCGCCTCACCCAGGACGACGCCGCCGACGACCTGCTCGGACGCGACCCGCTCGCGCTCCTCCTCGGGATGCTCCTGGACCAGCAGTTCCCGATGGAGCGCGCGTTCGCCGGCCCCCGCCTCCTGGCCGACCGGCTCGGGGTGGAGACCCTCGACGCCACGGCGATCGCCTCCGCCGACCCGGAGCACCTGGCGCAGGCGTTCCAGGGGCCGCCCGCGGTGCACCGGTACCCGGGCTCGATGGCGGCTCGCGCCCAGGCGCTGTGCCAGCTGCTGGTCGACCGCTACGACGGTCGGGCCGAGCGGCTGTGGGCCGACGCCCCGGACGGCGCGACGCTGCTCCGGCGGGTCGGGGAGCTGCCGGGCTTCGGCGCCCAGAAGGCGAAGATCTTCGTCGCGCTCCTCGGCAAGCAGTACGGCGTCACGCCGCCGGGCTGGCGGGAGGCGGCGGGGGAGTACGGCGCGGAGGGTTCGCGCCGCTCGGTCGCCGACATCACCGACCCGGCCTCGCTGGCCGAGGTGCGCGCCCACAAGCAGTCGGTGAAGCAGGCCGCCAAGGAGGCGAAGGCCGCCCGGGGCTGACCGGCCGGGCTCGTGCTCCGCCACCTGCATGGCGCGCGATCGGGTGGCACGATGGGCGGGTGAGGAGCCGGGGGCTCCGGGGGCCGGTCGTTCCACCCAGCGCGACCCACAGCCGACCACCGCCGCCCTTCCCCCGGCCCGGTCCAGGAAGGGCGTCCGTGGCCTCCAGCCAGCCGACCAGCCGACAGCAGCGCAGTGAGCCGCTGCTCATCACCGAGGCTGCACCCAGCCTCTCCGAACAGCACGACGCCCGCGTGCGGCGCTACCTCATCACGATGGGCATCCGCTGCCTCAGCGTCATCGCCGCAGCGGTCAGCTACCAGTACTCGCTGTGGCTGATGATCGGTTTCGCGGTCCTCGGCACGATCCTGCCGTGGATCGCGGTGGTCATGGCCAACGACCGCCCGCCGAAGAAGAAGCTCGACCCGAACCGCTACCGGCCCTCCCCGCCGGACCGGATCCTGGAGTCCGGCAGCAGCAAGGCCCACGTCATCGACATGTGAGCCGGCGGGCTCCGGGTCCGGCCACCACCACGGCGGCCCGGTCTCCGGGCGCCCCCGGCCACGTGCCCGGCGGCCAGCACCCCGGCGGGCGGGGGCGTCGTCCACCTCCGGGGGAGAGGACCGGCGGAGATCCGGTGCGGCGTGGGGCGGCCTGTCATCATGGTGGCGCCCCGTGACGGCCGGATCCCGGCCCGAACCCGAGAACTGAGGGAGCAGCCCATGAGCAGCGCCGACATCCTCGAGCGCCCGGACGTCCGCGACGCCGACACCGGCAACGCCAACGAGGTCTTCCACTACGTGAAGAAGAACCAGATCGCCGAGAGCGCGGTCATGGGCACCATGGTCGAGGCGCTGTGCGGCGAGGTCTTCCCGGTGACGAAGAGCCCGAAGCCGGGCAGCCCGGTCTGCCCGGCCTGCCAGGAG
Source organism: Modestobacter sp. SYSU DS0511 (assembly GCF_054050755.1). NCBI lineage: Bacteria > Bacillati > Actinomycetota > Actinomycetes > Geodermatophilales > Geodermatophilaceae > Modestobacter > Modestobacter sp. SYSU DS0511. The sequence goes on along the minus strand of NZ_JBJGZY010000007.1, from coordinate 24,863 downwards.
GTCTACAACCAGCTGAAGAAGTGAAGGCCCCCCGTCCTCCTCACCGCTCGCGAGCTCGGGGTGAGCCTCTGGACGGGGCCGGGCACGGGGCCGATCAGCGCAGGCCGAGCTTGTGGGCCTCCAGCTCGATCTTGGCGGCACGACGGCGCTGCCGGCGGTCCTCGTGGCGCTTGCGCGGCGCCGGCCAGCGGGACTCGACCGTGGCGTTGAGCTCAGCGCCCAGCAGCATGGAGAAGCCCAGCAGGAAGCAGTACAGCAGCGCCGCGATCGGCGCCGCCAGCGCCCCGTAGGGCAGTGCCGTGGTGAGGATGTCGGCCACGTAGCCGCGGAGCACCACCGCCGCGGCGATGAAGAAGCCGACGGCGAACAGCCCGCCGGGCAGGTGCCGGTGCCAGGGGATCCGTCGGGGCAGGATCACGTGGTAGAAGCTCGTGAGCGCCAGGACCAGCCCGATCACCACGACCGGCCAGTACACGGCGTCGACGAGCAGTGTGGCGGTGTCCTGCCAGTCGGTCGGCAGCAGGGCCACCAGGGTCCCGCGCCCGAGCACCAGCAGCGGCAGCGTCAGCACGGCGATGACCAGGCCGATGACGAACAGCCACAGGGCCATGAGGCGGGTCCGGATGGGGCCCCGGACGTCCCGCTGGTCGTAGGCGATGACGATCGTGTTCATGAACGTCGCCGTGGCGGAGGAGCCGGCCCACAGCGAGACCAGGAAGCCCAGGCTCACGACGTCCAGCCGCCCCGAGTTGAGGATGTCGTTGAGCGTCGGCTGGACCAGGTCGGCCACGACACCCTCGGTGAGCGCCTCCGCGGACGCGGCGACCAGTTCGGCCTCGATCTGCTCGACCGCGTCGGTGCCGATCCACGAGCTGAGGTAGCCCAGCGACCCGAGCAGCCCGATGAGCAGCGGGGGGACCGACAGGATCTGCCAGAACGCGGCCTCGGCGGACAGCCCGAGGATGCGGTCCTGCCAGGCCTTGGCCAGCGTCCGACCGAGCACGTGCAGCGGCACCCGGATCGGGGCCGGCCAGCCGGCCACGCGGGTGCGCCACCCGCGGGTGGCACCCGCGGGTGCCGGATCCACCGGGTTCCGGTCCGGGGTCGGCTGCTCCACGGAGGAGTGCGGAACAGCGGCGGCCACCCGCTCAGTGTGCACGGCTCCCCGTCGCCGCGTGCCCGGTCCACCGGACCGGCCACCTCTGCGCGGGGGAGGAGGCGTCAGCCGCCCGGCGTCGCCGTCGGCGTGCCGGGAGCGGCCGTCTCGCCCGCTGCCGTCTCGCCCGCAGCGGTCTCGCCCGCTGCCGGCTCGGCCGGCGGCGGGACGCACCGGATGACCGCCTCGGCGGCGTAGCGGGTCTCGAAGGCCTCCCGCCGGAGCTCGGCGCCGGTGTTCAGGTCCTGGAACACCCGGGTCACGGTGATGTCGAAGCCGGTCGAGCCGGACTGCGGGGTGCAGTTGCCGTCATCGATCTTCTCCTGCACCGCCGGGGCCCGGAGGTTGCGGCGTTCGCTGCTGATCGACTCGATGTCGTAACGCTTGGTGCCCCAGAAGGTCACCGTGATCGACCCGGGCACCCACTCGGTCTGCACGTAGATGCCGGTGTCGGTGTCGTTGCGCCACTTGAGGTCGATCTGCCCCTCGTACACCGTCGCCTCCCGGCCGGCGGGGTAGCGGCTGATGTAGAAGCTGTGCGGCTTGTGGTAGACGTCCTCGAGGCCGGCGAAGAAGACGGCGTTGAACATCGTGGTGGCGAACTGGCTGATCCCGCCACCGACCGCCTGGGAGATCTCGCCGCCGCTGATCACCGCGGCCGGTACGTACCCCTGCGCCGTGCCGCGGGGGCCGGTGTAGCCGTTCAGGCTGAACGTCTCCCCGGGGCGCACCAGCGCGCCGTCCACCTCGGCGGCGACCACGCGGATGTTGGTGCCGCTGGCCGCGCTGGTGAAGTTCGTGGTGAAGGAGCTGACCTCCTCCTTGATGCCCAGCGCCTCCGCCTGCTCGGTGGTGAACGCCGCCGGCACCGGGCCCAGGACGGCGGTGACCTCGCGGGGAGCCGGCTGGGCGAGCACCGGCATCAGCTGCTCGGCCAGGTCGGCGGGGTTGATGCCCTCGCCGTCGACCGACGGGACGACGGCGATCGAGCCACCGGTCACCTCGAAGCGGGCGTCCTGCGCGGGGGAACCGAAGACGGCGAACTGCTCGCCCATCTGCGCCTGCAGCGCATCCGGGTCGATGGCGACGTCGAGGGTGCCGTCCTCCTGTGGGGTGAAGGTCAGCGACGCGGCGATCGCCGGTACCGGGACCTCCGCGGAGTCGGCACCGTCGGCGCCCACGACCCGCACCGGGGCCGACAGGGCGGGGGTGACCGTCTCCTCCAGCACCCGCTCGGCCTCGCTGACGGGCACCGTCGCCGGGTCGACGTCGACGGGCAGCTCGATGACCTGGCTCGGATCGCCTCCACTGGCCAGGGCGTCGGTGATCGCCTCGGCGGCGCCCTCGCGGTCCAGGCGGCGTCCGTCCTCGGCCTGGACCACCTGGGCTTCGGTGCCCTCGATGGCCACGGTCGCCTCGATCGGAGGCTGGTCGACGGTGGCGGCCAGCTGGTCGACCTGGGCGGTGAGCGCGGTCTCGTCGCCGGTGAGCACCGGGGTGACGGTGCGGTCGGCGAACAGCGAGGTCAGCCGTGTCCAGGGGTTGAGCGGCTGGTCGTCGGCGGCGTCCACGGTGGCCGGCACGTCGAGGGTGATCCCGGCGGCCGGGGGGTGCACGACGCCCTCGACGTCACCGGCGCGCACTGGGTGGTCGGCGGCCACGCGGGGCGCCAGCTCGTCCTCCAGCCGGATCGAGGCAGCCGCCGGGTCCAGCCCACCGAGGTCCACGCCGCCGACCACGGTGTTCCGGGGCACGTCGCCCGAGGAGACCGCGAGGTCGATGCCGTAGGCGGCGCCGAGCACGACGACCGCTGCCGCCGGGGCCAGCACGGCGGTCCGTCGCCACCAGGGGCGGCCGGCGCCGGCGCCGGCGTCGTCGGCGGGCGGGCCGTCGGGGCCGTCGCTGTCGGGGTCATCGGAGCCATCGGGGCCATCGGGGCCATCGGCGTGCCCGGCCGTGGGGGCCGCGGCGGCGGTGGTGTCGCCGTCGTCCCGGGTCCCCGGGTCGGCCGGCAGCAGCGCCGTGGACTCCTCGGGGGTGGGGTGGGACGGGCCGGTGCCGTCGGCCGGGCCGGGGGCGTCACCGGCGGCGGTGGCCTCCGGGGCGGGCACCTCGACCGGCCGGGTGGCCGACCAGGAGGCGGTCTCGCCGGTCGGCTGCGCCGCCACGACATCGTCCGGTGCTGCAGCGCGGTCCGGTGCTGCGCCGGCGTCGGAGCCGGCGGGGTCCGTGGTCCCGGAGGCCTCCGTGGGCCTCGTGGGCTCGGCGGCCTCCGGAGCGCGGGGCGGGGAGACGGCGGCCGGTGGCGGGGTGGGGCGGCCGCTGCTCACCGTGCCGTCCGGGTGCAGTCGCACGGTGTCGCTGTCTCGGGCGGGGTCCTGCGGCATGACACGTACTCCTGCTCGATCGGGACGGCCGGGCCGTCCCGGGGACGACGAAGCCGCCGGCCCCCCGTCCGCGCGAGGCGGGGGCGGGGAGTCGGCGGCTTCGTCGAGTGAGGGCTTCATCGCTGGCGCGACGATAGAGGCCCTCCTCAGTTGCTGAGGCGCGCCTCGCCGTCGGTGTCGATGATGTCGACGGCGATGTCGCGGAGCTTGCTGTCGTACTCACGGGCGTGGTGCCCGCAGAACACGAGGTCGCTGCCGTTGCCGAGGACCACGCGCACCTTGGCCAGAGCCCCACAGCGGTCGCAGTGGAAGGGAACGACGAGGTCGTCGGTCGGCGGGGTCGTCGTCAGCGTCTGGGTCATCTGGCTCATCACTCGCTCTCTACCGCACGGACCCGCGGCTGCGGATCGGCCTCCTGCACAGCGCCAGGATGGCCCCTCGTGTTCCCGATCCACACTCCGATGTGCACGGACTCGCCGAATGAGATGAGTACGTGACCGACGGGGTGCGGTGGTGCTGGTGATCGGGTCAGCAGGGGACGTCACTGGTTTCGGAACTCGGTCCGGGTGGTTCACGTGCTGGTCGTGCTGCGCCGGCTCACGCCGACGGTGGGTCCGCTGCTGTTCTGATGGGGCCCACGCTACGCCGTCTACCCGGTCCGTGCCGCCGTACACCGAGCCGTCACCCGTCAGAGGCGCTCGGATCGCCCGCGAGACGCACACCGGAGCGGCCCGGCGGGTGTCCACCCGGTGTCCGGCTAGGGTCGTGCGCGTGGCGCTGTCCGACGAGGCGGATCCGATGGCCGGCATGGTCGAGGCCGGGCCCGGCGGCCGGGCCGAGGGCATGACCGAGGTGGTCACCGGGGGTCTGCGGCCGCAGGCGCTGCTGCTGGCGTTCTTCGCCGAGCACGTCCTGGACCGGGGTCTGCTCGTGGCGACCGGGAGCCTGCTGGAGGTGCTGGAGCGGGCCGGGGTGTCCGAGCACGCGACGCGCTCGACGCTGAGCCGGATGGCCCGCGGTGACCTGCTCACCCGGGTACGGCGAGGACGGCAGGTCTACCTGGGGCTGACCCGTCGCTCCCAGGAGGTGCTGCGCGACGGCGGCCGGCGGGTGTGGCACTCCGGCGTGGTGAACGAGAACTGGGACGGCACGTGGGTGCTGCTCGGCTTCTCGCTGCCCGAGTCCTGGCAGCGCCAGCGGCACGAGCTGCGCTCGCAGCTGGCGTGGGCCGGGTTCGCCCCGCTGCAGGGCGGGCTCTGGGTGGCGCCGTCCGGGGTCGACCTGACGGCCGTGGGCCAGGACCCGGCGGTCGCCCCGCTCATCCGGGTCTTCGCCGCCAGTGCGCTGCCACCGACCGACGTCGACGCCATGGTGCGCGACGCCTGGGACCTGGCGGCGATCGCGGGCCGGTACACCGGCTTCCTCGAGCGCTGGGAGCTGCCGGAGCACCGGCCGCGGCTGCCGGGGCTGGCCCAGCAGCTCACCCTCGACGCGGACTGGCTGCAGGTGATCCGCCGGGACCCGCGGCTGCCGGCCCGGCACCTGCCGCCGGGTTGGCCGGCGGCCCGGGCGCAGCAGGTGTTCCGGTCGCTGCACGCGGAGTTCGACGCGGAGGCCCGTTCGGTCGCCGACGCCGTCCTGGACACGATCCCCGAGGAGGAGGGCGGCGCCTGAGGCCGCCGTCCCCGGGCCGGGACGCAGCAGGGCCCCCGAGCGGATCGCCCGGGGGCCCTGCGCGGCCAGTCATTGCCGGCCACTCTTGATGGCTCCTCTCCAGGGGCCCGCGCCGAGCGTGCGAGGCGTGGGGTGGAGAGGGGTCCTTCCTCAGTCCAGGTAGTCGCGCAGCACCTGCGACCGGCTCGGGTGCCGGAGCTTCGACATCGTCTTGGACTCGATCTGCCGGATCCGCTCGCGGGTGACCCCGTAGACCTGGCCGATCTCGTCGAGGGTGCGCGGCTGGCCGTCGGTGAGGCCGAAGCGCAGCCGGACCACACCGGCCTCCCGCTCCGACAGGGTCTGCAGCACGCTGGTCAGCTGGTCCTGCATGAGGGTGAAGCTGACCGCGTCGACCGCGACGACCGCCTCGGAGTCCTCGATGAAGTCACCGAGCTGGCTGTCGCCCTCGTCGCCGATGGTCTGGTCGAGGCTGATCGGCTCCCGGGCGTACTGCTGGATCTCCAGCACCTTGTCCGGGGTGATGTCCATCTCCTTGGCCAGCTCCTCCGGGGTGGGCTCGCGGCCCAGGTCCTGGAGCAGCTCGCGCTGGATGCGGCCGAGCTTGTTGATGACCTCGACCATGTGCACCGGGATGCGGATGGTGCGGGCCTGGTCGGCCATGGCGCGGGTGATGGCCTGGCGGATCCACCAGGTGGCGTAGGTGGAGAACTTGTAGCCCTTGGTGTAGTCGAACTTCTCGACCGCGCGGATCAGGCCCAGGTTGCCCTCCTGGATCAGGTCCAGGAACGCCATGCCGCGGCCGGTGTAGCGCTTGGCCAGGGAGACCACCAGGCGGAGGTTGGCCTCCAGCAGATGGTTCTTGGCGCGCTCGCCGTCGCGGACGATCCAGTTGAGGTCGCGGCGCATCTGCGGGGAGAGCTTCTGGCCCTCCTCCTCGACCTGGCGCAGCCGCTCGGCCCCGTAGAGACCGGCCTCGATCCGCTTGGCGAGGTCGACCTCCTCCTCGGCGGTGAGCAGGGCGACCTTGCCGATCTGCTTGAGGTAGGCGCGGACGGAGTCGGCCGACGCGGTGAGCTCGGCGTCCTTGCGCGCCTGGCGCAGCGCCTCGGACTCCTCCTCGTCGTCCCACTCGAAGTCGGTGCCGCCCTCGGCCTCCTTCTCCTCGGGCTCGGCGACCGCGACACCGTCCTTGCCGGTGACGACGGTCTCGTCGAGCTTGAGGCCCTCCGCGCCGGCGTCGACGACGGCGACGGCCGCGCCGTCGGACGCGACGGCCGTGAGCACGGTGCCCTCACCGCTGCCGGGGGAGGGGGTGATGGTCGGCTTGCGCGCCGGGGCCTTCTTCGCCGTGGTCGTGCCGGCGGCCTTCTTGGCCGGGGCCTTCTTCGCGGCGGCCACGGTGGCGGTGGACTGCGACGTGGCGCTGGAGCGCGCGGCGACCGTCCTCGGGCGGCTCACGGCGGCTGCTTCCGGACCCTGCTGATCGGCGGGCACTCAGGTTCCTTCCCGTACTGCGGTGCGTTCCTCGAGGACCGTGTGGCCCGCGGGCAGCGGCCCCGACGCCGGCCCAGCGGCAGGTCCCGACGGCGGATCGCCCGGTGTTTGGCCGGGTGATCGACAGGGGATGACCTGCTGGCTGGGGCAGCGGCGGTGATGGGGCTCCTCCATTGTAGCGACGCCCCGGCGCCGGTCCACCGGTTCTCACCGCGAAGAGGCGCCGCCACCAGCGCCGTCCCCCCGCTGGGGGAGGCGCCCGGCCCCGGTGGGGTCACCTCCGGCGTCCGGCCGGCCTCACTGCCCGATGTGCTCCTCCGCGGCGAGCGCCGCGCCCACGATGCCGGCGTCGTTCAGCAGCTGGGCGGGGACCACCCGCGTGCGGGTGGACAGCAGCGGCACCCACTTGTCGGACTTCTTGCTGACCCCGCCGCCGACGATGATCAGGTCGGGCCAGAGGCTCAGCTCCAGCACGTCCAGGTACCGGTCGACCCGCTTGGCCCACTCCGGGTAGCTCAGGCCCTCCCGCTCCCGGGCGGAGGCGGAGGCGCGCTTCTCGCCGTCCTCCCCGTCGACCTCGATGTGCCCGAACTCGGTGTTGGGCACCAGCCGTCCGTCGATGAAGAGCGCGCTGCCGATGCCGGTGCCGAAGGTGAGCATGAGCACCAGGCCGCGCTCGCCCCGGCCCGCGCCGTAGGCCATCTCGGCGATCCCGGCGGCGTCGGCGTCGTTGAGCGTCTGCACGGTGCCGGGGATCTGGGCCTCCAGCTCCGCGGCCAGGTTCGTGCCGATCCAGCTCTTGTCCATGTTCGCGGCGGTGTAGGCCTCGCCGTGCTTCATCACCCCGGGATAGGTGACGCCGATGCGCCCCTCCCAGTCGAAGCGACCGACGATCTCGCCGACGACCTCGCAGACGGCCCCGGGCAGCGACGGCTGCGGCGTCGGGATCCGCACCCGCTCACCGACCAGCTCGCCCTTGTCCAGGTCGACCACGCAACCCTTGATGCCGCTGCCACCGATGTCCACTCCGAAGCCCTGCACGGGGGGAGGCTAACGACCGCCCGGGGTGACGGCACAGGGGTCGGGCACGCGGGTCGGGCAGGATCCCTCTCCGTGATGACCTCCGGCACCAGCGCGTCCCCGTCCGGCACCAGCGCGTCCGCCTCCGGCGCCGGCGCGCCCGACCTCCGCACCGAGCTGCTCGAGCTGGCCCGCGCCACGGCCGAGGAGGCCGCAGCCCTGGTCGGGGCCGGCCGGAGCACCGCGGCCGACCAGGTGGACACCAAGTCCAGCCCGGTCGACGTCGTCACCGCCGTGGACACCGCCAGCGAGGCGCTGATCGTCCGACGGCTCACCGAGGCCCGGCCCGACGACGGCGTGCTGGGGGAGGAGGGGGCGGCCCGCGAGGGCACGAGTGGAGTCCGGTGGGTGGTCGACCCGATCGACGGCACCGTGAACTTCCTCTACGGGCTGCCGGCCTACGCCGTCTCCATCGCCGCCGAGGTCGACGGGCGGACCGAGGTGGGGGTGGTGCTCAACGTGTCCACCGGGGAGCTGTTCACCGCGGTGCGCGGGCGGGGTGCGTGGTTGACCGCCCCGGGTGCCGCCGCCGTCCAGCTGCACGGCAGCCGGCCGGCCTCGCTGGACCGCGCACTGGTGGCCACCGGGTTCGGTTACCGCGTCGAGCAGCGGCGCGCCCAGGGCGCCGTCGTGGCCGAGCTGCTGCCCGAGGTGCGGGACATCCGCCGGGTCGGCTGCGCCTCGCTGGACCTGTGCGCGGCAGCCGCCGGGCGGGTCGACGCCTACTACGAGCTGGACCTCAAGCCGTGGGACCACGCTGCCGGGGCGCTGGTGGCGGCGGAGGCGGGCCTGGTGGTCACCGGGACCGGCGGGCGGCCGTTCGCCGAGCCGATGGCGGTGGCGGCGGCCCCGCAGGTCGCCGGGGAGCTGGTGGAGCTGCTGGAACGGCTGCACGCGGGGCGCTGACGAAGGGGCCCCGTGCCCCACCGCGAGTCCGCGGCGGGGGCCTGACCGGACGGGGCGTCCGGACGTGCGGCGGGACGGTGCCGCCCGGCGTCAGCAGGTGGGGTCGGCGTCGGCTGCGGGGGCCAGGGCCGCCGTGACCTGCTCGGGGCTGGCGAGCCCGTTGAAGTCCGGGCCGAGCACCACGTCGACCCGGGCGTCGGCCCGGGTGTCGGGCCGGTCGGTCACGCCGGGTACGTGGACCTCCACGAACCTGGCGGCCTCCCGGCCGCGGGAGCCGAACCGCAGCTCACCGACCCCGGTGACCTCTGCGCCGCTGGCGTCGTTGGCGACCTCGTCGACGACGAAGCCACGGGCGGCGAGCGCGCCGGACACCTCACCGGCCAACCCGCCCCGGTCGGTGGCGTTGAGCACCCGAAGCGTCACCGTGGCCGGGTCGAGGGACGGCGGGGCCTCCTCGGCCCGGCTGCAGGCGGCCGCCTCGGCCCGGTCCCGGGCCCGCTCGTCCCCGAGCACGTTCCACCAGACGCCGAGCGCGGCGAGGGCGAGCACCAGCAGGAAGACGAGCGCCGGCAGGGGCCTGCGCCCCCGGGTGCCGGGGGGACGCTGCGTGCTGTCATCTCCCGGCTCGCTCACGGCCCGTGACTCTAGTGGCGCGTGGGATCGTCAGAGCGCACCGTCGGCCAGCGCGGCGCGTCCCCGCTCCACGCAGGGGCCGATCTTCTCCGCGAAACCCGTGGTGTCCTTGCCGGCCATCGCGCCGGCGCGCGAGCGCGCCACCACGCCGGCGACGATCGCGGCGAACTTGAACCAGGCGAAGCCGACGTACCAGGACAGGTCGGTCAGATCGGCGCCGGTGCGGGCGGCGTACCGCTGCGCCAGCTCCCGGCGGGTGGGGAACCCGGGCAGGGTCGTCACCGGCGAGATGGTCAGCCCCGTGTCCTCCCCGGCCTGCGGCCAGTAGACGAAGAGCATGCCCAGGTCGGTGAGCGGGTCGCCCAGGGTCGACATCTCCCAGTCCAGCACCGCCCGCACCCGGCCCGGCTCGACCGGGTCGAGCAGGCAGTTGTCCAGCCGGTAGTCGCCGTGGGTGATGCCGGATCGTCGGCTCGCCGGCACGCGGGCGGCCAGTTCGGCGGCGAGGGCGTCCAGGGCCGGGCGGTCGGTGTCCCGGGTGGCCTCCCACTGCGTGGTCCAGCGGCGCACCTGCCGCTGCAGGAACCCCTCCGGCCGGCCGAAGTCGGCCAGCCCCACGGCGGCCGGGTCGACCGCGTGCAGGTCGGCCAGCACGTCGACCAGGCCCTCGGCCACCGCCCGGCGCCGGTCGGGCTCGTCGGCGTAGCCGGGCGGCAGGTCCGTGGCCACGTGGACGCCGACCACCCGCTCCATCACGTAGAACGGCGCACCCAGGACGGCGGGGTCGGTCTCCAGGTGGACGGTCCGGGGCACCGGCACCGGGGTGCCGGCCAGCGCGGAGATCACCCGGTGCTCCCGCGCCATGTCGTGCGCGGTCGCCAGGACGGCGCCCGTGGGGGGCCGGCGCAGCACGAGTGCGTCGTCGGCCGAGCCGCCCTCGGGGGTGATGACGTACGTGAGGTTGGACATGCCCGCAGTGATCAGTTCCACCCGCACCGAACGCCACGCGTCGTCCCCGAGCACCCGGGCCAGATGAGGCCCGAGGACGGTCGGATCGACACCCACCGGAGTCGCCATCGGCGCAGGGTAGCCTCTGGCGCTCCCCGTGCTGGGCGGCCGCCCGGCGGTCGTTCCGTGCGCCCGATGTGTCGCCCTCGCCGGGGCGGGCACAAACCGGGGCCGGACCACGTTGGGGGGCCTGCCGGAGTGCTGGCGTCCCACCCCGTGGGCCCCGGCCGGCGACCGGCACCCGGCCGCTCCGGCGACCGGGACCACCGGCCGGCGGCGTCACGGCGCCGCCGGCGACGAACGGGCAGCACGCCCGCGATGAACAGAGAGAAGGGGCACCCCATGGCCACCGACTACGACGCCCCCCGCCGCAACGAGGCCGACGAGCTCGGGGAGGACTCCCTCGAGGAGCTCAAGGCCCGCCGCGCGGAGGCGCAGTCGTCCTCGGTCGACGTCGACGAGACCGACTTCAACGAGAACCTCGAGCTCCCCGGTGCCGACCTCTCCAACGAGGAGCTCACGGTCCGGGTGCTGCCCAAGCAGGAGGACGAGTTCACCTGCTCCCGCTGCTTCCTCGTGCAGCACCGCAGCCGGCTGGTCTCCAGCCGTGGCGACCAGCTGTTCTGCCGCGACTGCTCCTGAGGAACGCCCCCCCGCCACTCGTACGCTCGGGGCGGGGCCCGGCAGCGGGGCCGTTCCAGCACCTCACCTGGGGGGACGACGATGAGCGAGTCCGGTCACCGGAACGGCGCGCCGCGGGACGTCCCGCCGACCCGCCCCGTCGGCGCCACCGAGGAGCCGCTGGTCGGCGAGGTCGTCGGCCCCGGGCTCGGCGCGGCGGCCCGGGCACTGGCCGACGCGGTCGCCGGACTGCTGGGCCGGGAGGCGGCCCCGTCGTCCTCCTCGCCGGGGCAGGACCGGGCCGGCGCGGGTGCCGCGGGCCGGGTCCTGTCGGACGTGGCCGCGGCCATCGCCGGCGCCGCCCGATCGGCCCGGGGCGGGGACGACCGCGCTGCCGGCAGCGGCCGGTCGCGCGGGGCCACGGCTCCGGGCGGGCTGCTGGGCGACCTGCTCGACGCCGCCGCCCCCCGGTTGCCGATCCGGGACCGGGCGCGGCTGCGCGCCGCCCACCCCGGCGCCACCGACGAGGAGATCGCCGAGGCGCTGGTCGCCCGGGCGGCCCGCCTGACCGGGGCCGTCGGCGCGGCCACGGGTGGGCTGGCGGCGGCCCAGTGGTTCGCCCCGCCGACGATGCTCGCCGTGCCGCTGGAGCTCGGCGCGCAGACGGCGCTCACCGCCGCCGTCGAGGTGGTCCTGGTCGGCGAGCTGCACGAGCTCGCCGGCCGGCCGGCCGCCGGTGACGCCCGCGGGCGCGCCTCGGCCTACCTGGCCAGCTGGAGCACCCAGCGCGCCGTCGGCACGACCTCCTCCGGCGGCCTGTTCGGGATGATCGGCTCGGCCGGGGCGGCCGCGCTGCGCCGCCAGCTCACCCGCCGGTTGGCCCGCAGCACCACGTCCCTGGCGCCGTTGCTGGTCGGCGCCACCCTCGCTGCGCGGGGCAACCGGAAGGCGACCACCGTGCTCGCCGAGCGGGTGCGCGCGGACCTGCGGACGCCGCTGCCCCCGCCCCGGTCCTGAGCCGCGCCACGCGGCTAGCCTCGCGGCGTGTCCGCACTCCCTCCCGGCCGTCCGGCTCCGGCCGCCGACGCCGTCGACGTCCCGGTGCTCCTCACCTCCGCCGATGCGGTGGCGCCGGCCTACGCCCTCCCGGGTGACGCGGGCGCCGACCTCTGCCTGGCCGAAGACATCGAGCTCGCCCCGCACCAGCGGGCGCTCGTCGGCACCGGGGTGGCGGTGGCCATCCCGGCCGGGTACGCCGGGTTCGTGCACCCGCGCTCCGGACTCGCCCACCGGCTGGGCCTGAGCCTGGTCAACGCCCCCGGCACGATCGACGCCGGGTACCGCGGCGAGATCAAGGTGAACCTCGTGAACCTCGATCCCGGCGCCACGCTCCGGCTCTCCCGCGGTGACCGGGTCGCCCAGCTGGTCGTGCAGCCGGTGGTGCGGGCCAGGTTCGTGCCGGTGACCGAGCTGCCGGACAGCGAGCGCGGCAGCGGCGGCCACGGCTCCACCGGCGGCGCCACAGCACTGGTCGCAGACGACACAGCACTGGTCGCAGACGACACGGCGCTGGCCGCAGACGACACGGCGCTGGCCGCAGACCCCACGGAAGGACGGCCCTGACATGCCCATCGGACGACGGCGCAACCGGATCGACCGGACCCTGCGCGAGCGCGGTGTCCCGCCGGAGCCGCAGGTCCGCGAACGGGTCGAGCTGGAGACCTCCGGTCCGTGGGACGTCGCCGACGCCCCGGACGACGGGATGCCGCGGATCGACCTCGGGTCGTTGCGCCTGCCGGCCCTGCCCGGCATGGAGCTGCGGGTGGAGGTCAACCAGCAGCAGCAGGTGGTCGCTGCCACGCTGCGGGCGGGGGAGTCGCTGCTGCAGGTCTCGGCGTTCGCCGCGCCGCGGGCAGGCGGTCTGTGGGACGAGGTCCGCGCGGAGCTGGCCCGCGGCGCCAGCGGCCAGGGTGGGCGGCTGGCGGAGTCCGAGGGGCCGTTCGGTCCGGAGCTGACCGGCACGGTGGTGGCCACCGCGGCGGCGCAGCCCGGTCAGCCCGCCCCGCCCAAGCCGGAGCGGCGGGCGGCCCGGTTCCTGGGCGTCGACGGCCCGCGGTGGTTCCTGCGCGGGCTGCTGAGCGGGCCGGCCGCGGCGCCGGACGGCGACGCGACCGCCCTGGAGGGCGCGTTCCGGGAGATCGTGGTGGTCCGGGGCAGCCAGCCGATGCCGGTGCGCGACCCGCTTCCCCTCACCCTGCCGCCGCAGGCGGCCGAGCAGCTGGCCCGCCAGCAGCAGGCGGGTCGCCCGGCGGCACCGCCGGCCGGCACCGCCGGGTGACCGCACCGGCGGCGTACCGCTACGGGCCGGCCACCGACCAGTTCCTCGAGCTCACCCTGCCGGCCGGCGATGCCCCCGCACCGGTCGCGGTGGTCGTGCACGGCGGCTTCTGGCGCGCGCCCTACGGCATCGAACTGGCCCGCCCGCTGGCCGCCGACCTGGCCCGGCGCGGCTGGGCGGCCGTCGCGGTCGAGTACCGCCGGGTGGGTGCCGGTGGTGGCTGGCCGGCCACCCTCGCCGACGTCGCGGCGGCCGTGGACGCGCGCTGGCAGAGCTGCCCGACCGGGGGCGCCTCGAGCTCGGTGACGTGACGGTGGTCGGCCACTCGGCGGGCGGGCACCTGGCCGCCTGGCTGGCCGGGCGCGGGTCGCTGCCGCCGGGCGCGCCCGGTGCCGCCCCCCGGGTGCGGGTGACCACCGCGGTGCTGCAGGCCGGCGTGCTCGACCTCGCCGCCGCCGCCGCGGCCGGACTCGGGAACGGCGCGGCCCAGGAGCTCCTCGGCGGCGGCCCGGACGACGTCCCCGACCGGTACGCGCTGGCCGACCCGATGCGGCTGCCGCCCACCGGTGCCGCGACGCTGTGCGTGCACGGCACCGAGGACACCTCGGTCCCGCTGGAGCACAGCGAGCGGTACGCCGAGGCGGCCCGGCGCGCCGGTGACCGGGTCGACGTCGACCTCGTGCCCGGTGACCACATGGCGCTCATCGACGTCGCCGGTGAGCCCTGGCGACGCACCGTCGAGTGGCTCAGCACACGCCGGACAGCCGCCCGGCGCGGCACTACCCTGGAGCCGTGACCGAGACCAGGGCCGGGGCACCGGCCGCCCAGCCGGGAGCGCGGGGCTGGCTGTCCCGCACCCTGCAGAAGCTCACCGCCGACGACCACGAGGTCGATGCCCGGGCCCTGCAGTCCGACGTCGCCTCCGCCGGCTGCGAGCCGCTCAGCCACTGCCGCAAGGGTGAGGTGGTCACCGTCACCGGTCGGCTGAAGTCGGTCGTCTACACCCCGCGGGAGACGGTGCCCACCCTGGAGGCCGAGTTGTTCGACGGCTCCGGGTCGGTCACCCTCGTCTGGCTCGGCCGGCGGCGGATCCCCGGGATCGAGCCCGGCCGGCGACTGACCGCCCGGGGCCGCTTCGCGGCGTTCGACGGGCGGCGGGTCATCTACAACCCCTGGTACGAGCTGAGCGCCGGGTGACCCGCCCGTCGGGGGCCGGCCGGTCCGACGACGAGTCGTTCACCTTCGACCGGCACCTGGTGCTCGATCAGCTCGGCGGGTGGCGCGGCATGGTCGACGCCTCGCTGCCGACCGTCGCCTTCGTCGTCGCCAACGCCATCGGCGGCCTGCGGGTCGGCATCTGGACGGCGGTCGTCGCTGCGCTGGTGGTGTTCCTGCTGCGGTTGGTCCGGCGGCAGACCGTCCAGCAGGCGATCAGCGGCCTGTTCGCCGTCGCCGTCGCCGTGGCCATCGCCTGGCGCACCGGGGAGGCCCGCGACTTCTTCGTCCTCGGCATCGTGCGCAACGTCGGGATCGGCGTCGTGCTGCTGGGCTCCCTGGCGTTCCGCCGTCCCTTGGTGGGGGTGGTCGCCGAGTGGTTGGCGCCCAGCCACCTCGGGGCGATGGCGGCCCACCGGGTGCCCTCGCTGCGCGACCGGCTCCCCGGGCGCCGCACCCCGGTGCCCGCGGTCGACGTCGACGCCGCCGCCGAGGCGGTCGTCCGGGCGCGGCAGCCGGACGCCGCTCCGGAGGTGCACTGGCGCGACGACCCGCGGATGCTGCGGGCCTACTCCTGGCTGACCGTGCTGTGGGGCGGGGTCTTCCTGCTGCGCGCCGCGGTCCAGGGCCTCTTCTACTGGCAGGACGAGGTGGGCTGGCTGGGCACCTCGTCGGTGGTGCTGGGCCTGCCGGTGACCGCCGTCCAGCTGGTCATCACGCTGTGGGTGGTGGCCCGTCTGCACCGCCACCGCGCTCCGCAGTCGACTCCCGACCAGGAGCAGCGCCCCGCCTGACAGCCCCTCAGGGGCCCACGCCGAGCTCGCGAGGCGTGGGGGTCAGGCCTCGTCCAGCGGGCTCGACCCAGCGGCTCGGCCCGAGCCCTGCGAGGGACGAGGAGGACGGGCTCCTCCCACCTCCGATCAGCAGCTGCCGTCGGGGCAGAGGATCCGCTGGAGCTCCTCCTCGATGTCGCCGTGGGTGACGAACAGCAGCTCGTCCCCGGCCTCCAGCGGCTCGTCGGGAGCCGGGGTGATCACCCGGTCACCGCGCAGGATCGTGGTCAGCACGGTCTCCCGGGGCAGCGGCACCTCACGCAGCGGCCGGCCCACCCAGGGGGTGTCCTCGGCCAGCGTGATCTCCACCAGGTTCGCCGCCCCCTTGCGGAAGCTCATCAGCCGGACGACGTCGCCGACGGTGACCGCCTCCTCGACCAGGGCGGCGAGCACCCGCGGGGTGGAGACGGCGACGTCGACGCCCCAGGCCTCGGTGTAGAGCCACTCGTTGCGCGGGTCCTTGACCCGGGCGACGACGCGGTTGACCGCGAACTCGGTCTTGGCCAGCAGGGAGACGACCAGGTTGGCCTTGTCGTCACCGGTGGCGGCGATGACCACGTCGCAGGTGGCCAGCTGGGCCTCCTCCAGCGAGGAGACCTCACAGGCGTCGGCCTGCACCCACTCGGCGCCCGGCACGGACTTGGGCTTGACCCGCGAGCCGTTGCGCTCGATGAGCATCACGCTGTGCCCGTTGCCGAGCAGCTCGGTGGCGATGGAGCGGCCGACGGCCCCGGCCCCCACGATGGCGACGCGCATCAGCGGTGCCCTCCTGCGGTCGGGGCCTGGTTCATGGCCTCGTGCACGCGGTCGGTGATGTCGTCGGTGGCGGCGACGACCAGGTGGTCGCCGGTCTGCAGCACGGTGGCCGGGGTGGGGAGCTGGGCCTCGCCGAACCGGAGCAGCCAGGCGGCGCGGGCGCCGGAGGCTGCCTCCAGCTCGGTGAGCCGCCGGCCCACCCAGCTGTCGGTGACGGTGACCCGCATGAGCAGCACCTGTCCGGTGGGCTCGCGCCAGATCTCGGTGACCTTGACCGACAGCAGCTCGCGCATGAGCCGGTTCACCGTCCACGGGACGGTGGCCACGCTCGGGATGCCCATCCGCTCGTAGACCTCCGCGCGCTTGGAGTCGTAGATGCGCGCCACGACGTGCTCGACGCCGAAGGTCTCCCGGGCCACCCGGGCGCTGATGATGTTGGAGTTGTCGCCGCTGCTGACCGCGGCGAAGGCGCCGGCGGAGTCGATGCCGGCGTCGAGCAGCGTCTGCCGGTCGAAGCCGAGCCCGGTCACCTGCCGGCCGCCGAACTCCGGGCCGAGCCGGCGGAACGCCTCCGGGTCCTGGTCGATGACCGCGACGCTGTGCCCGATCGTCTCCAGGCGCCGGGCGATCGCCGACCCGACGCGGCCGCAGCCCATCACGACCACGTGCACTGTCCCACCCCGCCTGATCGACATCTCGTGCCCGAGCGCACCGTGCCCGGGCTCCAGCGGGCGAAGCTACACCCGCAGGAGTGCCGGGGTGGGTGCGCAGGGCCGCTGCCGACGCGCCGGGGGCCCGTGTGAGTGAGGTCGCCCCGTGGTGGCGCTCAGCGGCCCGGTGCGTCCGTACCATCGCCGCCGTGCCATCCCTGTCCGACCTCGGACAACTCCCGAAGCGACTCGTCCTGGGCCGACCGTTGCGCAGCGACCGGGTCGGTGAGTCGCTGCTGCCCAAGCACCTGGCGCTGCCCATCTTCGCCAGCGACCCGCTCTCCTCCGTGGCCTACGCCACCCAGGAGATCCTGATCGTGCTCACGCTGGCCGGGACGGCGTTCCTTTTCCTGGCCCCGTGGCTGGCCGTGGTGGTGGTGCTGCTGCTCACCGTGGTCGTGCTGTCCTACCGGCAGGTGGTGCGCGCCTACCCCTCCGGTGGCGGCGACTACGAGGTCGCGATGAAGAACCACGGCCAGTTCGCCGGGCTCACCGTGGCCAGCGCGCTGCTCACCGACTACGTGCTCACCGTGGCGGTGTCGGTGACGGCGGGCACCGACAACATCATCTCGGCGTTCCCGACGCTGAACGAGCACCGGGTGCTCATCGCCGTCGGCCTGGTGGCGCTGCTGGCCGCGGCCAACCTGCGCGGGCTGCGCGAGTCGGGGCGGACGTTCGCAGTCCCGACGTACCTGTTCGTCGCCGGGATCATGGTCATGATCGTCACCGGGCTGATCCGGGACTTCATGACCGACTCCCCGGTGGTCGCCGAGAGCGCCGGCTGGTCGATCACCCCGGAGCCCGGCTACGAGAACCTGGCCGGGCTGGCGCTCATCTTCTTCGCGCTGCGTGCCTTCGCCTCCGGGTGCACCGCGCTGACCGGTGTGGAGGCGATCGCCAACGGGGTGCCGGCCTTCCGGCCGCCCAAGGGCAAGAACGCCGCCACCACGCTGGCCCTGATGGGCGGCATCGCGGCGACGATGTTCGCCGGGGTGACGGCCCTGGCCCTGCTCGCCGACGTCAAGTACGCCGAGCACACCTGCGACCTGGTCGGCTTCCCGGGCGACTGCGAGACCGACCCGCAGCGCACCGTCATCGCCCAGCTCGCCGCGGCGACGTTCGGCGGGGACACGTCGGTCGGCTTCTTCTACATCCAGGCGGCCACCGCGATGGTGCTGATCCTGGCGGCCAACACCGCGTTCAACGGGTTCCCGCTGCTGGGTTCGGTGCTCGCCCAGGACCGGTTCATGCCCCGCCAGCTGCACACCCGCGGGGACAAGCTGGTCTACAGCAACGGCATCCTGCTGCTGGCCGGTTTCGCGGCGCTGCTCATCGTCGGGTTCGACGCCGACCCCAACCGGCTGATCCAGATGTACATCGTGGGCGTCTTCACCAGCTTCAGCATCGGGCAGTGGGGGATGGTGCGGCACTGGAACCGGGAGCTGCGGGGCACCGAGGACCGCCAGGAGCGGGCCCGGATGCGCCGCTCCCAGCTGATCAACACCATCGGCGGGTCGCTGACCTCGGTCGTGCTGGTGATCATCGTGATCACGAAGTTCACCCACGGGGCGTGGCTGGTCATCCTGGTGATGCCGTTCATCTTCCTGCTGATGCGGGCGATCAACCGGCACTACTCGAA
Organism: Modestobacter sp. SYSU DS0511; assembly: GCF_054050755.1. Lineage (NCBI taxonomy): Bacteria > Bacillati > Actinomycetota > Actinomycetes > Geodermatophilales > Geodermatophilaceae > Modestobacter > Modestobacter sp. SYSU DS0511. The sequence continues at coordinate 6,410 of NZ_JBJGZY010000007.1, read as the reverse complement.
CGTCTCCCGGCAGCTGGTGCCCGACACCGACGCCCGCACGCTGCCGAGCAAGGTGCACGCGGTGGTGCTCGTCTCCAAGGTGCACAAGCCCACGCTGCGGGCGCTGGCGTTCGCCCGGGCCACCCGTCCGGACGTGCTGACCGCGCTCACCGTCAACGTCGACGACGCCGAGACCCGGGCACTGCAGGCCGACTGGGACCGCTACGACATCCCCGTCCCCCTCACCGTGCTGGAGTCGCCCTACCGGGAGATCACCCGGCCGGTCGTCGACTTCGTCAAGGACATCCGCCGCGCCAGCCCGCGGGAGCTGGTGGTGGTGTTCGTCCCGCAGTACGTCGTCGGCCACTGGTGGGAGAACGTGCTGCACAACCAGAGCGCGCTGCGGCTGCGCACCCGGCTGCAGTTCCAGCCGGGCGTGATGATCACCAGCGTGCCGTGGCAGCTGGAGAGCTCGATCGACCGCGAGCGTGAGTCCGGTGCGGGCGTCGGCCCGGCGCCCGGGGACCTGCGCCGCGGGCTGACCGACGAGAGCGAGCCCACTCCCTATGGGTAAGGACCCCGCTGCCCCCCGCCACTCGCAGGCTCGCGGCGGGCCCCTGCAGCGGGGCCGGCAGCGTCAGGCGCCGGACTCGTCCGGCGGATGGACGGGCCGCCGCTTCGAGGTGACCGTGGGCCCGGTCGCGCACGGCGGGCACTGCGTGGCCCGGCACGAGGGCCGGGTGGTGTTCGTCCGGCACACGCTGCCCGGCGAGCGGGTCGTCGTCGAGGTCACCGAGGACCGGCAGAAGGGCTTCTGCCGCGCCGACGCCGTCGAGGTGATCGAGGCCGCGGCCGACCGGGTCGAGCGGCCCTGCCCGTACAGCGGGCCGGGGCGCTGCGGCGGGTGCGACTGGCAGCACGTCAGCCACGAGGGCCAGCTCCGGCTGAAGTCCGACGTCGTCCGCGAGCAGCTGTCCCGGCTGGCCGGGCTGGACGTCGACGTGGCGGTCGAGCCGCTGCCCGGGGGGCCGCTGCGCTGGCGGTCGCGGGCCCGGTTCGCCGTCGACCGCACCGGGTCGCCCGGGTTGCGCCGGCACCGCTCGCACGACGTCGTCCCGCTCGACGACTGCCCGATCACCGCCGAGCCCGCCGCGCAGGCGGTGCTGTCCCGCCGCTGGCTGGACGCCGGTGCCGTGGACGTCGCGCTGGACTCGGCCGGGGTGGTGACGACCACGACGCTGGACCGCCGCGGCCGGCCGCTGGAGAGCCAGGTGCTGCGCCCGGGCGCCGACGTCCCGGAGGAGCCGGCCGGCCGCGCGCAGCGCACCGCCGGCGGGCGGGACTGGGAGGTCGAGGGCACCGGCTTCTGGCAGGTGCACCCGGCCGCCGCCGACGCCCTGGTCGGCGCCGTCCGGGAGTTCGCCGCGGCGCAGCCGGAGGAGACGGTGCTGGACCTCTACGCCGGCGCCGGTCTCTTCGGTGGCGCGCTGGCGCCCGCGGTGGGGGAGCGCGGGCGGGTGGTGTGCGTGGAGTCCGACGAGGCCGCCTGCGCCGCCGCCGACGCCAACCTGGCCGATCTGCCCCAGGCCGAGGTGTGGCAGGGCGACGTCGACGCCGCCGGGCTGACCGAGCTGCTGGGCGACCTGGGGCGTCCCGACGTCGTCGTGCTGGACCCGCCGCGGGCGGGTGCCGGACCGGAGGTGAGCCGGGTGATCGCCGCGGCGTCCCCGCGCGCGGTCGTCTACGTGGCCTGCGACCCTGCCTCGCTGGCGCGGGACGTCGCCGCGTTCGGCCGGGCCGGGTACCGGCTGGCGGGCCTGCGCGCCTTCGACGCCTTCCCGATGACCGCCCACGTGGAGTGCGTCGCACTGCTGGTTCCCGCGGGCTGAGCGACGAGGTCCGCGACCTCGGGCTCTCCGGTCGGCGGGAGGGCCCGAGAGCGCAGACCTCGTCAGGCGTCCGCGCGGAGCCAGCGCCATGCCGCGGGCGCCGCTGAGCCGTAGGCCACCCTGATGAACCGGCCCAACTGGGCCACCGGACCCGTCAGCTCGGGGTCGGCCCGCCCCACTCGTCGCCAGACCAGCAACACCAGGACGACGTAGCCGGCGATGGCCAGCAGGCCGGGCAGGACGACCAGCGGCTCCGACGTGCTGGCCGACGTCCGGCCGGTGACCGCCAGCCAGCCCAGCGAGATCACCTGGACCACCCAGAAAACCGCGACACCCGCGAGGTGGGCACCAGCCAGCCGGGCGGAGAAGACCGAGCGGGCGTCGCCGGCGAGCACCCGTCGGTCGCGGAGTCGGTGGAACACCACGACGAGGGCGACGGTCACGACCGTCGTCGCGACGCCGGACCACCCGCCGCTGACCGAAGCCGTCCCGCCGTCCACCCGAGCTCCTGTCGTGCCGATGCTCGCGGGGTGCCGGAGCGAGTTGATCATGCCGGGCGGGGGGTGGGCCTGCCGCGAGACCAGGACACCGGGTCACACTTCGAACACACGTGCGATCCGGTGTCGGGCTGCGGCCCGGTCGGCCGCACACTGGTCCGGTGAGCGACGCACTGCCACCGGGATGGCCGGACGAGGTCGCGCCGCCGGGCGCCCCCGACTGGGAGCGGACCGCCGTCGCCTGGCTCTACGACCTGGTCCCGCCGGACTACCGGGCCCACGAGGTGCTGCGCCGGTACCCGGTGCTGCTCGCCCGATTCGCCGCCGACCACGTCGCCGCCGGCCTGGAGGCCGCACGCGCCGGCTGGCGGACGGTGCGGGTCGAGCTGGCCGACCAGCTGCCGCCCGACGCCATGGAGGCGGCGATGACCGCCTACGAGCGGGAGGGCGCCCGGCTGGGCCGCGCGGCCCGGGGCGTCGAGGTGGTCGCCGGGGCGCTGCGCGGCGAACGCTGGGTGCCGCGGCTGTAGCTCCGCCGCTCACCGGGCAGGTCGCCGGTTCGCGGCTACAGTTGGGATCCCACCGGCAGTGCCCTCCCGGGCGCCGTCGTCGTCGAGAGGACCCTGCCCCGTCGTGTCGTTGCTCAGCTCGCTGACCGGGCCCGCCGACCTCCGGGCGCTGCGGCCGGACCAGCTGCCGGTCCTGGCCGCCGAGATCCGCGACGCGCTGGTCGCCAGCGTGGCGAAGACCGGTGGGCACCTCGGCCCGAACCTGGGCGCGGTCGAGCTGACCATCGCGCTGCACCGGGTGTTCGACTCCCCGCGCGAGCCGATCGTCTTCGACACCGGGCACCAGGCCTACGTGCACAAGCTGCTCACCGGGCGGCTCGACGGCTTCGGCCAACTGCGCCAGCGCGGCGGCCTGTCCGGCTACCCGAGCCGGGCCGAGAGCGAGCACGACTGGGTGGAGAACAGCCACGCCTCCACCTCGCTGTCCTACGCCGACGGGCTGGCCAAGGCCTTCGCCGTCCGCGGCGAGGTGCGGCCGGTGGCCGCGGTCATCGGCGACGGCGCGCTGACCGGTGGCATGGCCTGGGAGGCGCTGAACAACATCGCCGCCGCCCAGGACCGCCCGGTGGTCATCGTGGTCAACGACAACGGCCGCTCCTACTCGCCGACCATCGGCGGCGTCGCCGACGCGCTGGCCAGCCTGCGGCTGCGACCGGGCTACGAGGAGGCGCTGGCCGCCGTCCGGCAGGCGCTGCACAAGGCGCCGGTGGTGGGCACCAAGCTCTACGACGCGCTGCACGCGATCAAGAAGGGCCTCAAGGACGTCCTGTCCCCGCAGGGCATGTTCGAGGACCTCGGCATGAAGTACGTCGGCCCGGTCGACGGCCACGACGTGGAGATGATGGAGCACGCGCTGCGCCGCGCCCGCTCCTTCGGTGGGCCGGTCATCGTGCACGCGGTCACCACCAAGGGGTTCGGCTACCCGCCGGCGGAGACCGACACCGTCGACGCCTGGCACTCCACCGGGGTCTTCGAGCCCGACAGCGGGCTCTCCTCGGCGGCCAAGGGGCCGGAGTGGACCGACGTCTTCGCCGACGAGCTGGTGCGCATCGGCACCGAGCGCTCCGACGTCGTCGCGATCACCGCCGCGATGCTGCACCCGACCGGGCTGGCGCCGTTCGCCGAGCGGTTCCCCGAGCGCACCTACGACGTCGGCATCGCCGAGCAGCACGCGCTGACCTCGGCCGCCGGGCTGGCGATGGCCGGGCTGCACCCGGTCGTCGCCGTGTACTCGACCTTCCTCAACCGGGCGTTCGACCAGCTGCTGATGGACGTCGCGCTGCACCGGCAGCCGGTCACCGTGGTGCTCGACCGCGCCGGGGTCACCGGATCCGACGGCGCCTCGCACAACGGCATGTGGGACATGTCGATCCTCTCCGTCGTGCCCGGCCTGCGCCTGGCCGCGCCGCGCGACGAGCCGACGCTGCGCGAGGCGCTGCGGGAGTCGATGGAGGTCGCCGACGCGCCCACCGTCGTCCGCTTCCCCAAGGGTGCGCTGCCGGTCGAGGTGCCCGCGCTGGAGCGCCGGGGCCCGGTCGACGTGCTGCGCCGGGCGGCGACGCCGGAGGTGCTGCTGGTCGCCGTCGGCTCGCTGGTGCCGATGTGCCTGGCCGTCGCCGAACGCGCGGCCGACCACGGCATCGAGGTGACGGTCGTCGATCCGCGGTGGGTGCTGCCGGTCGCCGACGAGCTGGTCGACCTGGCCGGTGAGCACCGGCTGGTCGTCACCGTCGAGGACGGCGGCCGCGCCGGCGGCGTGGGGACGACGCTCAGCCAGGCGCTGCAGGACCGCGACTGCGACGTGCCGGTGCGCAGCCTGGGCCTGCCGCAGCGCTTCTTCGACCACGGCAGCCGCGGTCAGGTGCTGGCCGACGCGGGGCTGACCGAGCAGGACGTCGCCCGCCGGATCGTCGAGTGGGCGGCCCGGGTCGCCGACCGGAGCGCCGGGGAGAACCGGGTGGCCGACGTCGAGGGCCAGCAGCAGTGAGCGAGCCCAGCGGCGAGTGGGTGATCGCCGAGATCCAGGTCGCGCCCTCCCCGCCCGGAACCCCGGACGACCCGCACGCGCACGTCGAGGCGGCGATCGGCGCGATCGTCGGGTCCGGGCTGCGGTACGAGGTCGGTGCGCTGGGCACCACGCTGGAGGGCCCGGCGGACGTCGTCTGGGACACCCTCCGCGCCGCGCACGAGGCGATGATGCTGGCCGGCGCCGACGGTGGGCTGTCGCACGTCAAGATCGCCTCCGTGCAGCGCACGATGGACTCGCTGACCCACAAGTTCCGCTGACTCCGGTCGCCGGGGCCGCGACCGGCGGCCGGCCGCTCACCGGCCGGGCGCGGCGCCGTCAGGCGGTGCGCAGCGCGCGGAGCATCTCCCGCAGCGGCGGCCAGGCCTGAGCGGTGGCGGCCAGGGGATCCGGACTCGCGGCGACCCACAGCGCGGCCTCGTTCATCGCGCCGGACAGCAGGGCCGCGATCGCCGGCACCGGGTGGTCGCCGAGCTGCCCGGCTGCCTGCAGGGCGGACAGCGCCTCCACGAGCAGGCGGCCGGAGTGGGCGGTGTCCTCGGCCCGCCACTCCTGCCAGCCGAGGACGGCGGGGGCGTCGATGAGCATCACCCGCCGGACCGCAGGGGCCGCGCTGGCGGTGAGGAAGGCCCGGCACCCGGCCTCCAGTGCCGCCCAGGGGTCACGCTCCGCCTCAGCGGCAGTGCCCACCGCAGCGGCGACGTCGGCCTGGACGTGGGCGAGGACCGCGCGGAAGAGCGCCGCCTTGCCGGCGTAGTGGTGGTAGACCGCACCGCGAGTCACCCCGGCCTCGGCTGCCACCGCCTCCAGGCCCACCCCGGCGTAGCCGTGCCGGGTGAACAGCTCACCGGCGACCGCGAGGACCCGGGCCGCGGTCGCTTCGCTCTCCGCATGGCTGCGACGGGGCATGACCCTCCTTGGTACGTGCAGTGTGTACGTATAACGTCCTCGATACCATCACACTGTATGTATCGGAGGGTTCCGTGTTGACCAGCGCCTACCCCGTGCTGATGAGCGCCGATGTGGGATCTGCCGCCCGCTTCTACGTCGAGCACCTCGGCTTCGTGCCCACCTTCGAGTCCGACTGGTACGTCAGCCTCCGTCGTCAGACCTGGGAACTCGGCCTGGTGGCGGCGGACCACCCGACCGTCCCGGAGACGCACCGCGGTGTCGTCGCGAGCGGCCTGCTGCTCAACCTGGAGGTGGACGACGTGGACGCAGAGTTCGCGCGCCTGACCGCCGGCGGGGGAGTCGCGGTGGCGTTGGCGCTGCGTTCGGAGCCCTTCGGGCAGCGGCACTTCATCGTGGCGGCGCCCGACGGCGTGCTGGTGGACGTCATCACGCCGATCCCGCCGTCCGCCGAGTTCGCGTCGCAGTTCCGCTGAGCCGGCCGGCGTCCTGGCTCACCGTGCGTGCTCCTGGCTCACGGTGGGGGCTGAGCCAGGAGCAC